>CAZNMB010000057.1:3513-8816 GCA_964574095.1 uncultured Dehalococcoidia bacterium | reverse complement strand
CTTCGGCGGGGCCGTCGTCTGGGCGCACACTACCTTCACCGATGACGAGGGGTTCTTCTCCACGAAGACCATAGAGGTCGAGAGGGACTCGTACGCCGTCGTCACGCAGCCGGCCGACATCGACCTCTCGGGGTCATGGATATGGGACTGGAGCGATCTGGTCACCTTCAGGGTCGAGGCCTCGAGCGACGACCTGTCGAAACAGGTCTTCATCGGGGTCGCCCAGGAGGATGACGTGGATTCCTACCTGGATGACGTGCAGTATGACGAGGTTGACGATTTCAGGATAGACCCGCTTGAGATAGACTACAGGACTCACCCGGGCGACTCGGAGCCCCTGGCCCCGACATCCCAGGGATTCTGGGACGCGTCCGCGTATGGCACCGGCACACAGGTCCTGGACTGGACGATCGAAACGGGCTCGTGGTCCCTGGTGCTGATGAACAGCGACGGCTCCGCCGGACTCGATCTGGATGTGGTGCTGGGCGCCAAGGTCCCCTGGCTGTTTGGAACGGGGCTGGGGCTTCTGATCGGGGGAGGGGTCGGGCTGGTGGTGGGCATAGTCATGGTCTACCTCGCCGCGCGGAAGGCGTGACACTCAGGCGCCGCCGGCTGCGACCCGCGAAGGCCGCCGGTGGAAGGCTCAGGCGGGGAGGAAGGAGGGACTGGCTGTGAAAACGTACGATGTGATAGTCGTCGGGTCCGGATCGGGGATGCTCATCGTCGAAGAGGCGCTGTCGCAGGGCCTCAAGGTCGCGCTTGTCGATAAGGGGCCGTACGGCGGCACGTGCCTCAATCTGGGGTGCATACCCTCGAAGACCCTTATCTACCCGGCGGACGTGATCGTCGAGATCCAGGAGGCGAAGAAGCTGGGCATAGATGCCGAGATCAGGGGCGTAGACTTCGGGGCGATAATGGAGCGGATGCGGACGAACAGGCGGGAGACCCAGTCGCAGATTCGAAGTGGGGCGGAGCACATTCACGAGCTGGATTTCTACGAGGGCGAGGGGCATTTCGTCGCCGACCACACGCTGGAGTTCGAAGGCAAGAGGCTGAAGGGAAAGAAGATCTTTCTGGCGTCCGGCTCGCGGCCCCTTATTCCTCCCATCAAGGGTCTGGACGGCGTTGACTACCTCACCAACGAGTCTGCGCTTGAGCTGACGGAGAGGCCTGAGAGCATCATCATGATCGGCGGCGGCTACGTGGCGGTTGAGTTCGCGCACTTCTTCGCGGCGATGGGCACGAAGGTCACTATCCTGGAGATGCTCGACAGGCTTGCCCAATCTGAGGAGCGCGAGATTTCGGCGCTCCTCGAGCGCGCGATGGCGCGGAGGATGGAGATCCATACTGGCACAGCGGCCCGGGAGGTGCGGAAGAGCGACGGCGGCTGTACGGTCGTGGCGAAAGTCGGCAAGAAGCGCGGTGAGGTGGAGTTCTCGGCGGAGAGGGTCATGGTGGCCGTGGGGAGGCGCTCCAACGCCGACCTGCTGAAGGTCGAGAACACGAATGTGGCCGTGGACGAGAGGGGCTTCGTGAAGGCGGATGAGTATCTGGAGACCAGCAAGAAGGGCATCTACGCGGTGGGCGACGCCAACGGGCGGCAGATGTTCCTTCATGTCGCCAACAGGGAGGCCGCCCTGGCGTGGCACAACGCGACCAGCAAGAAGAGGATAGCGATGGACTACAGCGCGGTGCCCCATGCCATCTACTCGCATCCCCAGGTCGCGTCGGTCGGTCTCACCGAGGAGGAAGCCGGCAAGGAACACCACGTGACCGTGGGCAGGGCGAGCTACTCGGAGACCGCCAAAGGGGAGGCCATGATGGAAGAGGAAGGGTTCGCCAAGGCGGTGGTGGATGAGCACACCGGGAAGATACTCGGCTTCCACGTGATCGGGCCGCATGCGCCCATTCTGGTCCAGGAGGTTGTCAATGCGATGGCCATGGGGGGAGACCTCCAGGGCATCTACAGCGGCCTCCACATACATCCGGCGCTGCCGGAGCTGGTGCAGCGGACATTCTCGAACATGGAGTGACGCCGGGCCGGAGCCGTCGCCTGCGCCCCCGCCGGGCCAAACCGGGAGGAATAGTGGGGATGAGTGGATAAAGGTGAGGTTGAAACAACGGGCCAATGGCTTACAATGTCGGTGCGCGGTTGCCTTGATCGCGGGCTCGAGTGGCCCATTCAACCCTCCGAATTGTGGCGGCGCTTCCCGGATGGCGGCCATGATCAGCAGCTCGGTCAAGGAATCGTTCTTCGGCAGGCGCCGCCCTTGACGAACAAAGCCACCTGAGGCTTCCGGATAGACCCCGGCCCTTCACTCTCGATGATCGGCCCCTCCGGCACGTGCGCATGATGTCCCCGTTTCGCTTCGAGCGGTCCGTCGGCGGCGCTGCGCGTGTCAGGTTCGATGGGGTAGAGGGCGCGAGTCCCTGAGTGGACTTATTGACCGGGCGCGGTCGCTGTCCGGCCGCAAATGCCGCGGCTTCATGTTGAGGAATGATACGGTAGCCGGGTGGATGCGGTCAGGGTGGCCGCCGGATTCCCGGCCTCGGGCGCTTCTGGTTCCCGAGGTGGTCTCTTGTCCCCGCTAGTTGTCCCGGTCCTCGTTCTCGGGGGGCTCCATGTCGTCTGCCCAGGCGTCGCCCCCGCTGCTTCGCAGCCGGCTGGCGATGGCCAGTCCGATCAGCGCCGCACCGATAAGCGAGCCCAGGACCACGCCGAGAGGAGGCTCAAAGGCCTCAATGAACGAGACCAGGGCCGGGCGCACCGCGGAACCTTCTATCAGATTGTAGTAGGCGGCGCCGAATCCGGAGCCCTCCGCCGAGAACCCCGGCCTGATGGCCACCTCTCTGGCGATTTCCCAGAGTACGCGCCAGACGATTCCGGCGTAGATCATGGTGATGCACGCGCTCAGGATCGCGCCGCCGGCCATGTCCATCCACTTCTCAGGCTTCCACCCTATGCTGGTCGCCACTATTGTGGGTATCCCTGACCAGTAGATGGCCAACTGGATGACGCCCAGGATGATGAAGAACGCGAGAAGGGGGTACCAGTGGTAGTCGCCGAACGTATCGCCGAGCTGGTCTTCGAAGTTGACCGCCAGAGCGATGCTCATGATCCACACCGAGAAGATGATCAGCAGCGGCAGCAACTTCCCGCTGAAGAGCCCGCGCAGAGCGCCGAGGACCAGGAACACAACGAATATCGCGTCGAGCCAGTTCATCTCTCTCCTTCAGTTCCTCGCGCGGCGGTCGCGGGCTGCAGCAGGCCGGCCCGCATCGAAGGGCCGGCCTGCTGCGCGTATGCTATCCAATCGGCGACTGCGTGTCAAGGAACGGCAGCGTAGTGCCCGCGAGCTGCGTGCTTGACGGCCGCCGCGAGGCGGAGGTAGACTTGCCAGGGTCGGGAAGCTCGCCAGGCCCCGGGGGCCCGGCCTCCGACAGTGTGTGCCGCATGGTGGATTCGGAGAACGAACGGTACCTCCAGCCCAGCGATCTCTGCGATTTCGATCGCAGCCCCGAGATCGGGGCGAGGGCGCTGCGGCTCTCCGGGCACTCCGCCATCGTGGAGGAAGTATTCGGCCGTGTCTTCGCTTTCGTCAAGGAGCTGCCCTACAGTCTCGAAGACTGGGACGTCGCGGCGTCCCGGACGCTGGCGAAGGGGCGGGGGATGTGCTCCGGCAAAGCGAATCTCCTTGTAGCCCTGCTCAGGTCGCTGGGTATCCCCGCCCGCTACCGCGTCTATAGTATCAGGGGGGAAGCGAGCCTCTGGGGGAGGGTCACGGGCGAGGAGGACATGGCGCGGCGTATGGGCGACGCTCCGACGGAGCAGGACCACGTCGATTGCGAGGTGCGGCTTGGGGAGTGGATCGCCTGTGACCCCAGTCGCGACACGCCGATGGAGCGCGGCATGCAAGCGCTGGGCATACCGCTGGAGCGGCACCCTGTGGTTGACTTCTCGGGTCGCGTGCCCTACCTGACCCTCGCGATCTTCGACGATTGGGCACGCGACCGGCAGGCGCGGAGGAGGTTTCGCGACGACCGGCGGGAGGTCTTCGCCAGGGTCAATGAGCAGTTGGAGCGGGTAAGAAGCATCGGCCGGGGTGGGAGCGGTCCGGTCTCACATTGACCCGGTCTCGGGCCGGGGACAACCGGAGGCGGCGCGGCCGGTCTCCGGGACCGTCTCCCCCTCCTTCAGTCGTTCACAGCAGAGTCCCCCCGAACACATTCGGGGGGACTCTCACCTCCGCCCCACCTCCCCGCACCTCGTCCTCTTCTCCTGAAGCCACACGGCGCCGTGGCGCTCAACATCGAGACGCGGACCTGCAGGCCGGGCCCGCGTTCATTCCTCCCCGTGGTATCTGAAGGAGATGCGCACCTTCGCCCGGTAGCGGGATATCTTGCCGTCCTCGATCTGCGCGTCCAGCTCCGTGACTTCCGCGATGCGAAGATCGCTCAGCGTCTTCGATGCCTGGGTCACAGCGGCCAGAGCGGCCTTCTCCCATGACTCAGGGCTGGTGCCGATCAGCTCGATTACCTTGTACACGCTGTCCGCCATGTTCGCCTCCTTCCCTGCCTCTTCTACGCAACTTCTTCCGGCTGAGCGGGGATGATTATCGCCAGAATTACATACGCCAGTACCGCCGGGAAGACGCCGAATACGAGCCCCACTACCCAGATCACCCTGACCACGGTGGGGTCAATGCCAGCGTACTGAGCGATGCCCCCGCATACGCCCCATATCATCCTCTCGGTTCTGCTGCGATAGAGCCGCTTCGACACTCCAGACCGCCGACCTTGGGCCCGCTCTGGCCCGGCCTGCATCAGCATACTCGTCGCAGATGAAAAAGTCATAAAAAGGGCGGCGAAAAGCTAACGAAGTCGTTACATCGTTCGGCTGGGTTGCGCTTCCACTGCCTGAGAGACGAGACTTTTGCCACTCGAAAGACTGTGTGGTAGGATTCAACGCGATGTTCGCCTGGCTCTACTCCAGATTCGTGGACGCCGCCCTCCGTGACTTGAGGGCAGCCCTTTTCGAAGTGGCCGGCATGAAGCCGGGGAGCAGAGTGCTTGACGTCTGCTGCGGCACGGGCGAACAGGTCCTGCATTTCGCCCGGAAGGGCATCCACGCTGCCGGGGTAGACGTCGACCCGCGCATGATATCGATGGCCGAGCGCAACAGGAGGAAAGCGGGCGCGCGCATAGCTTCGTTCCAGATATCGGACGCGCGCAGCCTGCCGTTCCCGGATGGCTGCTTCGACTGCGCGACAGTCTCTCTGGCGCTGCACGACAAGGAGAGAGCA
>CAZNMB010000057.1:0-3503 GCA_964574095.1 uncultured Dehalococcoidia bacterium | reverse complement strand
TGAAGAGCGAGGGAGTCCTCGTCTTCGCCGATTTCGCCGTGCCCCTGCCTCGCAACCACTACGGCATCCTCATCAGGATCGTCGAGTTCCTTGCCGGCTGGGACCATTTCAGGTATTCGAGAGACTACCTTGGGCAGGGCGGGCTCGACGTGCTCCTGGAGCGGAATGGGCTTCGCGAAGACAACAGGCGCTGCGTCAAGTATGGGACCATGGTCGTAGTCAGGACCGAGGGCCGGCGCTGATCGTTGTTTCGATGCGCTCGATTCCGCACGCCGCGTCGGCGCCAGCCGGTGCTCTTTGGACTGGCAGCAAGATGGAGGCTGTCGCGCCTGGCATGTACTGTGGTATCATGCGGCAGTATTGTGTTGTCCATCGCAGCGGAATATCGCGATGTCGCTTTCTGCGTGAGGGTTGAATCATGCGGTTCGGGCGCGGAATGAGCGGGCTGCGGATGGTCTTGGCCGTGGTGCTCCTGCAGGTGCTCCTGCTGGGTGTCTCCACGGCTCTGGACTACACCGTCGTGAGGTTCCCCGATCGGAATCTCGAGAAAGTCATCCGTGAGGCCATCAGGAAACCCGCGGGCGATATCTACGCCGTGGACTTGGGGAACCTGACCCAGCTCTCCGCTGCGTCCAGGGGAGTGGCGAGCCTCGCCGGCCTGGAATACGCCACCAACCTCACCGTGATCGACGTGCAGGACAACAGGCTGACTGACGTTGCTCCCCTGTCGACGCTCTCGAGATTGAGTGTCCTGTATCTGCAGGACAACTCCGTGACGGACCTGACCCCGCTCTCGGGGCTGTCCAAATTGGGCTGGCTCTACGTGTCCGGCAACGGTGCTCTCAATCTTGGCCCCCTCTCCCGCATGCCGGGCCTGACCAATCTCGACCTGAGCAACAACGGGATCAGCGATATCACTCCACTGGCGGGCGCCACGGGCCTGAAGTGGCTCAATCTCGGGTCGAACGGAATCGGCAACATCACGGCCCTCGCTGGCCTCACCAACCTGGCGACTCTCGACCTCGGAATGAACGAGATCAGCGACGTTGCCGCGCTCTCCGGCCTCCATCGCCTGACCTGGCTCAGTCTCGCGGATAATCGTATGGGCAACGTGTCGTCCCTATCCGGCCTGTCGAGCTTGAAGGCTCTGCAACTGCCCCGCAATGGGATCGGAAACATCACCGCTCTGTCCGCCCTTTACAGTCTCACGTCGCTGTTTCTCCAGGAAAACGAGATCAGCGACATCTCACCGGTAGAGCGTCTCGCCGGCCTCACGCGGCTCTATCTCGGCTCGAACAGAATCGGCAACATCACCGCCCTGTCCGGCCTCGGGGGCCTGACTGTCCTCGACCTCGACGACAACCTGATATCGGACGTATCGCCGCTATCCGGGATCGACAGGCTCTCGGAGCTGCACCTTCGGGACAACAGAATAAGTGACATCGGAGCGCTTGCCGGTCTGACCGACCCGACATACCTTGACCTGGCGAACAACCTGATAGCCGATGTCGAGCCGCTGACAAGGACCCGCCTCGGCCGAGGTGATATGGTGGACCTGAGGGGCAATCCCCTGAGCGATGCGTCGGTGACCGTCCACATACCGGCACTGGAGGACAGGGACGTCGATGTGATCTGGGACGGTTCGTCCGCGGAGCAGCCGGTCGATGCGTCGGACGTCAACCCCTGGCTGATCCTGGGGCCGATCCTCGCGGTGCTGCTGATAGCCATTGCCGCGTTCAGGATACTACGGGGTCGGGATTGACGCCCGCGTCAGCGAGCTCAGGTACATGCAGATCGCGCCGGTGGCGGCCACGTTGAGCGACTCGGCCTTCTCGCGGGCGATGGGGACCCTCACCCTGTGGTCGGAGATGTCGAGCACAGCCCCTGACAGGCCCGCCGCCTCGTTGCCCAGCGCGAGCACGAGCGAGTCGCTCTCTCGGAGGACTTGAGGGTCATCCGCGCCGTTGAGGTCCGCCGCGACAACCGGGCAGCCGCCGTCTCTGAGCTTGGCCGCGAGTTCCAGGTAGCGGCCTGTTCGACGCAGCCGGAGGGACAGGACGGCCCCGGCACTCGCCTGCACGCTCTTGGGAGAGAACGGATCGGCGCATCTCTCGCTGAGGATGACGCCGGCGTAGTCGAACGCCGCAGCCGTGCGGATGAGAGTCCCCACGTTCCCCGGGTCCTGCACATCCTCCAGCAACAGGACGCGGCCTCCCAATCCGCGGGGCAGGGTGTCCGCGTATGTGCCCTGCGGCAGGCGCACCACTGCCATCGTGCCTTGCGGCGTGACCGCGTTGCTGATTCGGTGGAACTGCTGCGCGGTGACTTCCCGCACCGGAAACGCCGGCCAGTCGACGGGCGGCTCCTTCGAGCACAGGACCTCGACGATCTCGTCCGGAGCGGCGTCAGCGATCTGGCGGATGGCCCTCTCGCCCTCGACGAGGAACACGCCGGCTTCGCGGCGTCCCTTCTCTGCGGCGAGTGTCTGGTACCATTTGAGCGGCTTCAGAGGGCGCGTCATCCTGACCTCCGCGCCGGTCGGCGCCTCCATAGGATACAGCAAGCGGATGAGTCCCGCAAAAGGCCGGCATCATCGCGCCGGCTGCACCCCTGGCGGCTTGCTTGCGGGGCCTTCCCCGCGGTGATAGACTGGGAATGGGGAAGGACGGCATGAGATGAGAATCAACGTCATGACCGATGTCCTCGAGGCGAACGACCGCATCGCGGCCGTCAATCGGGAGATGTTCGACCGGAACGGGAACCTGGTCATCAACCTCATGAGCTCTCCCGGAGCGGGCAAGACCACGCTCATCGAGAGCACCGCCGAGGCCCTGGCGGGCAAGATAAGGCTTGGTGTCATAACCGGAGACATCGAGACCAGCCGGGACGCGGAGCGCATCGAGAAGCATGGCATTCCCGCCGTGCAACTGACCACCGGCACCGTCTGCCACCTCGATGCCAACATGGTCGCCTCCGCCTTCTCCCACCTCGACCTCAGCCGGATCGACGTGCTCATCATCGAAAATGTGGGCAACCTGGTCTGCCCCGCCGAGTTCAAGGTGGGTGAGGACTGCAAGGTCATGATCCTGAGCGTCGCCGAGGGTGACGAGAAGCCTCTGAAGTACCCGCTGATGTTCAGGGAGTCATCGCTTCTGATCATCAACAAGATCGACCTTCTGCCTTTCACCAACTTCAGCGTGACGGAGGCGAAGGCGAACGCCCTCAGGATGAACCCCGACCTTGAGATTATCGAGGTCTCCTGCACCACGGGACAGGGGCTCGACGAGTGGGTCTCCTGGCTCGCGAAGCGCTGGCGGGATAAGGCAGAGAGTCGGCGCAGTGCATGAGATGTCCATCGCCCAGAACATCCTCGACATAGCCGTCGCTGCGGCTGAAAGGGGAGGGGCGCAGAAGATCACCAGGGTCAATGTGGTGGCCGGGGAGATGAGGGCCATCGTCCCGGCGCAGCTCGCCTTCTGCTTCGGCATCGCCGCGGAGAACAC
>CAZNMB010000056.1:7130-8825 GCA_964574095.1 uncultured Dehalococcoidia bacterium | reverse complement strand
GCGGGCTTGCGGAGCCGCGCGCCGAGATGCTGGAGCAGGACTTCGCGGCTTTCAAGAGGAGTGTGGAGGGCATGCTGCCGGCGTACGTGACCGGGTAGCCGGCCGCCGTGACCCCGGGGCGAAGCGCGACCCGGGCTGCGGTTGCGCCGAAGGCTGGGCGCATGCTAGAATGCCCGCTGGACGAAAGGACATCAGGAATGGCTGATAGTAAGCAGACGGATACCCACTTTGAGGTGCTGGTGATAACCGGGCTTCGAGCCATGCTCGGCGACCAGAAGGCGCGGACGGCCATGGAGAGCGTGAAGAGCAGCGATCCCGAGACCTTTCGGCGAGCGATGGCGGAGGCCGAGGCCAGATACGCTACCCTCTCGGAGGAAGCGAAGCAGAACCCCGCCCGGACGCTCAACCAGCTCGTGAGTGCCAGTGTGGGACTCAGGTTGAAGCTGGTATTCGCGGGGGGGCCGTGGGCGTTCCTGAAGTTGATCCTGCGCGCTCTGAGGCGGCTCTTGTGGAAGTGAGTGGAAGTGGCGGTGCTGATGCCGGGACGTATCTCAGAAGCACCGCGACCATCGACAGCGACTGCGATCCCGTCCGGCGGCAGGCGCGGGTCCTGACGGAAGGGCTCGAGACGGACCGGGACAAGGCCGTCGCGCTCTTCTACTTCGTCAGGGACCGGATCAGGCACAATCCCTACGCCCCGGGGCAGCTTCTCGAGGACTACCGGGCGAGCGCGATTCTCGAGCGAGGCAACGGCTACTGCCAGCACAAGGCGATCCTCCTCGTCGCGCTCTGCCGGGCTGCGGGGATACCGGCGAGGCTGGGCTTCGTGGACGTCCGCGACAACCTCCTGTCACCCAAGTTCCGCGAGATGATAGGGGGCGGCAACCTGCTCATCCAGCACGGGTACGCGGAGGTCCTCATCGACGGCAGGTGGGTCCATGCCAGCCCCGCCTACGACAGCGAGACCTGCCGGCGGAGCGGTTTCGTCCCCGTGGAGTTCGACGGCGTCAACGACGCCAGGGACTCGACACGCAGCGCGGATGGCAGGCCGCACATGGAGCATGTCAAGGACCACGGCCACCGGGCGGACTTCCCCTGGGACGAGATAGTCAGCTACCGCAGAGAGTGGGTAGAGCAGATCGGACGGGAGTGGTCCGAGTACACCGGCAATGTGGCCCGCCACCACGTGGAGTGACGGACGCCCGCATTCCCGGTCAACCCCGGTCGTGACGGGCGGTCCCGCCGCCTTCGCCGTTCTTCGTCTCCCTCACCGGCGACACAGTCGCGTGGTCGCAGAAGTGCATTTAGTCAGAGTACGATAGTATGTTGACGAAAGTAGGCTCGACGGCGGGACGTAATTGGGATTGTGATTGCCTGCGATCCGGGGCAGAATGTCGAATGAGAGGAACTGAAGCCTGGGGTGGCGTTCGCGCGGGGGGTTGTGTGCCATGGGTACCAAGCAGAAGGAGAAGAGCCGGCGTACCGCAGCGAGGAGCTGCGATCGCTGCGTGCACAAGTCGGTCTGCATCCTCTACTACGGCCACGGCCAGCTCGAGTTGCGGTTCGGCAAGCCGTACTCCAAGGACCCGGAGGCGTTCGTCGCCATGATGGATGAGCGGTTGTCCTGCAGATGCCTCTCCTATCTGGAGGCGGCGGGTGGGTCGGGTGAGTGAGGCCGGCGCGGGTCTGCGGAGG
>CAZNMB010000056.1:0-7120 GCA_964574095.1 uncultured Dehalococcoidia bacterium | reverse complement strand
GACACGTTTCTGGAAGCGTTCATAAGGGGCATCCCCGTCTCTCTTTTTTCGCCGGATCAGCTTAACATAAAGTAAGCACGGTGCTGCCGGTGTGGGAGGCGTGCCGGGGCATAAGGAGACGCCGGCAGGGAGTCGGGGAAACGGAAAGCCCCAAGGCGGAACGCCTTGGAGCTTGCTCGGAAACCGGGAGATTGTCCCCCAGCCTCCCCTGTAGAGATATCACGATACGCGCGATGCGGTCAAGCACATTTCCTTACGTTCTCGTTACAGTCCCGACCATATGCTCCGGGGAGCCGCGGTCCCGCCGCGCGGTCATACGGGGCGATGAGCAAATGGACGGTGGCGCCGGGCGCGGTGCCTGACACGTCTCCTACCAGAACTCGACGTTCGTCTTCAGTACAGCCTCCGTCTCCTCCAGCGCGGCCGCGATCTCGCGCTGTGCCGCCCGGTCGGTGATGGGCTCCACCTCGGAAACGGAGAGGCCCGCTTCATTCTGCCGCGACTTCCACGACAGCAAGTATCCGGGCACGATAGCGTAGTAGAAGCTGCGGCGGCCGCAGCAAGAGGACTCCACAAAGCACATGCCGATCATGCAGAGCGCCTCCCGCCCGTCGCGTTTGAGCCTGAGCTCCTTCGCGATGGTGTAGTACCCGGCCAGGGCAGTCACCTCTTCGTTGAGTGGCTGGTGAACGTATTCCATGACCGTCGGGGGCTCTCCGCTGAATGAGTCGGGAGAACAAGCGTCTTTGCGGTGAGGCTAGCACAGGGCGGCGCCTCGCGTCAAGCTGGACGGGTTGCGGCGGAAACGGCTCGAAAACGTAGCGCGATTGTTGTCGATCTGTTGTGCAGAGTTCGTGTCCGCAAGGCTTTGTTCATCGACCGGATGGCATAGTGGCGGAGAGGGTTGTCTCTCCTCGGGCGGGCGCGTGTAGTAGGAGAATAGTACCACGCTATCCCGTACCTAGGTAGGATTGTCCCCCCCCCACTTCTGGGCTACAAGATACAGGGAAACGGCGCGGGGACTCGAATCTGGACCCGTGAGGCGAACAGGGAGGGGACGAATGAACGACCTGATGCTGGACACATCCTTCACGATAGCGATCGGCGCTGTGCTCCTGATTCTGATACTGGCGGTTGACTACGCCTTCAGGAAAGGGCGCAAGAAGCAGAGAAGCTAGAGTCGTCTCTCCGACGAAGCGACGTGCTGCGGCGGTTCGAGACCCGCATGGTCGCCGCAAGCCGCAGCCGCCACCGGCCGGAATAGAATTGCTGGCAGCGGGGGCGTTCTCCTGAGCGCCCCCGTTTCTGTTGTCTCGCTGCCGGAGGGAGGGGGAGGTCTCACCCCGAAACCGGCCTGTGCTCGATCCGCATCGTAGGGGTGGGGTTTCCCCGCCCTTCTCACCCCAGCGCACATTGCGGTGGCTTTCGCTGCGGCACACCGAGCCCACCCGCTGGAGCGGATGCTCCAGCCTACCCCGTTTGACTTCCTGTCGCCCTCCCCTGGCCTCTCCCATCAGGGGAGAGGGAAGCCGGGAGCGGCGGCCGGCTGCTCCAGTGCACTGCGCTGGATTTTTGCGGCCTGCCAACTTATAATTGATCCCGCCGGCGGATTGCCGGGCACGATTGACTACACGGGCAAGGCGGGCTCATGCGCGACCGAATCTCGGAAGCACTGAAAGGGCACGAGGCGGACTACGTCGAGGTCCGAGTCGAGGAGGGCGATGCCACCCGTGTCCAGTACCGGGGGCGGGAGCTGGAGGACATAGGGAGGGTGACCAGCGTCGGCGGCAACGTCCGCGCCCTGGTCAAAGGAGGATGGGGGTTCATCTCGTTCAACGATTTGAGCGGCTTGAGGGACAAGGTCGCCCGGGCGGTGCGCCAGGCCCGGCTGGTGGGGCGGGAGGAGAGCAAGCTGGCGCCGGTCGATCCTGTCGTGGACACGGTGCCGCCCGTACTGGTGAGGGACCCCTCGGTGGTTCCGCTCTCGCAGAAGAAAGCGATTCTCGACGAGTACAACGACATCATCTGGAGCACTCCCCGCATCCAGACCTCGAACGTCCTCTACGCCGACCGGCGCAGGAAGGTGGTGTTCGCCAGCTCCGAGGGAAGCTACATCGAGCAGGCGAAGGTCGATGTCGTGGCCCGGTTTACTGCGGTGGCGCGCGACGGCGGGGACGTCCAGCAATCATCGCTGAGCCTGGGGAGCAACGGCGACTACGGCCTGATGGAGGGCCTGCACTCCGACATCGCGGAGATGGCGAAGCGGGCCGTCGATCTCCTCTCGGCCCCTCAGTTGAAGGGGGGCGAGTACACGGTCGTCTGCGACCCGGTCCTCGCCGGAGTGTTCGTCCATGAGGCGTTCGGACACCTGTCCGAGTCGGACTTCGTCTATGAGAACGAGCGCATGCGCGAGATCATGGTGCTGGGACGCAGGTTCGGCGGCGAGCACCTGAACATAGTGGACGGCGCGGCGGTGCCGGGGCTGCGGGGCAGCTACAGGTATGACGACGAGGGCGTCCCCGGCACGAAGACCTATCTCATCTCCGGGGGCGTTCTCTCCGGCAGGCTGCATTCCCGCGAGACGGCCGCAAAGATGGGCGAGGCGCCGACCGGAAATGCCCGGGCGCTGGACTACACGTTTCAGCCAATCGTGCGCATGACCAACACCTACATCGAGCCGGGGGACGCCTCCTTCGACGACCTGATCTCCGAGATCAAGGAGGGAGTATACGCGCGGAGCTGGTACGGCGGCATGACCAGCATGGAGATGTTCACCTTCTCCGCCGGGGAGGCCTACATGGTTCGCAACGGCAGGGTCGAGGAACTGCTGCGGCCGGTGATGCTCAGCGGCAACGTGTTCACTACGCTGGAGAATATCGACGCCGTGGGCAACGACCTGGACATGAACCAGGGTGGCGGATGCGGCAAGGCGGGCCAGATGCCGCTGCCGGTGTCCAACGGCAGCCCCCACATCAGGATCAGGAAATGCCTCCTGGGAGGGGGGTAGGGCTGCCCCCGCTTTGAAGCAGGCTATGGTTGTTGAGTTCGAGAACTCCCTGGACGACGTGCTGGCCCTCAACCTCTATCACCATCAGCAGTCGTCGGCCGCCCAGCGTACGCGCCGGCTGCTGCAGTTCGGCCCCGCGGGCATCCTGGTGATTGCGTTCATGGTGCAGGTGCTTGTTTCGGGGGCCTCTCCGGTTTCGTCCCTGCCCTGGCTGATGTTCGCGGCGGTCTGGACAGTGTTCGTGCCCTACATGATGCGCCGGAGCCTGAAGAAGAAGATCCTGCAGCTCTACGCCGCGGGCCGGGACAAGGGCATCGTGGGCAGGCACACGCTGTCTCTCACGTCGGCGGGGGTGACGGACAAGACGAGCTTCGGGAAGACGGTGACGACCTGGCGCGACGTCCGGAAGGTGGTGGCGACGAACGAGCATGTGTTCATCTACATCAGCGACACGGTGGCCCACGTCGTGCCCCGGAGGGAGTTCTCCGACGAGCCCAAGTTCAACGAGTTCAGGGATGCTGTCATACGGTACGTCAGGGCGGCAGGCGGAGGATAGACGCGGCCCGGACGCGGGCGCTTTCCACAGGGGCGTCCGGCTGTGCTTCGAGTGCGCCGAGTTCCCGTGCGAGACGACCAGGATCGGTCCGATCGGCTACGGGTACTGCACGTACATATCCGGCAAGGAACCCTGAGCCGGGTCGGGGGGTGTAGGTCATGGAAGAGCTGCTGCGGAACGCGAAGAAGGTAGCTGAGGAGGCCGAGGTCTTCTCGATATCCTACCTGGAGACGGACGCCGTTTTCGAGGCCAACCGGCTGAAGCGCGTGCAGTCCCGCGAGACCTCGGGGCGGGCGCTGCGCATCATCAAGGACGGGAGAATCGGCTTCGCCGCCAGCAACAAGACGGACGGGGCCGGCGAGCTGGTGGGGATGGCCCTGGAGATGGCCCCCTTCGGCGCCGAGGCCAAGTTCGAGTTCCCCTCGCCCGGTTCCTATCCGGAGGTGATGGTCTTCGATCCCGGCGTCTGGCCGGTGTCGGAGGAGGCCATGGTCGAGCTGGGCCAGTCCGTGATCGACAGGGTTCGGGGGCACACTCCGGAGCTGCTCTGTGACGGGTCCGTGTCCAAGGGGGTCATGACCATCGAGATTCTGAACTCGAAGGGGGGACAGGCGACCTACAGGAAGAGCATCTTCGGCTTCAGTGTCGAGGGGGTCCTGATTCGGGGGACGGATATGCTCTTCGTGGGCGACGGCGACAGCTCCTGTCATCCACTCACGGACGTCAGCGAGGTAGCGGCCACGACGATTGAGCAGCTGGAGCGGTCGAAGGAGACCGCTCAGGCGCCGACCGGCAAGCTGCCGGTGGTATTCACGCCGCAGGGGTTCGCTGTTGCCCTGCTCGCTCCGCTGGCGATGGCTGTGAACGGCAAGACCGTGATCCAGGGGGCGTCCCCGCTGGGCCACAGGCTGGGCGAGCAGGTCCTCGACTCGCGGATATCGATATGGGATGATGCCACCGTTGACTACCGTCCCGGAAGCAGGTTGTGTGACGGAGAGGGTGTGCCCAGCCGGCGGACGCCGGTCATCGAGAAGGGTGTCGTCGCCGGCTTCCTCTATGACCTGCAGACCGCGGCCCTGGCCGGTACCGAGAGCACCGGCAGCGGGTCGAGAGGGCTGACCACACTCCCCTCCCCGTCGCCGAGCACGGTAGTCATCGACGACGGGGACGCCAGCTTCGAAGACATGCTCGCCGACATCAAGGACGGGCTGGTTGTGGAGCAGCTCCTGGGCGCTTCTCAGGGCAACATACTCGGCGGCGACTTCAGCGGCAACGTGCTCCTCGGCTACGCCGTGAAGAACGGCGAGATCGTGGGCAGGGTGAAGGACACCATGGTATCGGGAAACATATACGAGGCGCTGAAGGATGTTGCCGCCGTGGGCCGGCGCGGGAAATGGCTGGGGGGAAGGGCGCGCATTCCGCATATCTACTGTCCTCGCATCGCCGTGTCCGCCAAGGGATGAGCGGCCCTTTCGGCGGGAGCGACCGTGCCGGAGCGCAGGGGATGTCACTTCAGGACTATCTGGAGGAGCTGAAAGACCCGGGCAAGCCCCTGGCCACGGCCAAGCTCGCCACCCTCTCGGACCTGACGCCGGAGGAGGAGGCGGAGCTCGACCGCGAGTGGCCTGACATTGATGTAGAGCGGCGCTGGCAGATCGTGGCGCGCCTCGACGATCTCCTCGAAGACAACCTCGAGCTGGACTTCGATGCCGTGTTTCGCCTCTGCCTCGCTGATTCCGACAGCATGGTCAGAGCGCGCGCTGTCGGAGGGCTGCAGGCGTCCGAAGACCGCCGTCTGATCGAGCCGCTGGCCGGCCTGCTGCGGGAAGACGAGGACGCCGCTGTCCGGGCGGCCGCCGCCGGCGCCCTCGGGAGGTTCGCCATGCTGGCCGAGCTGGGCAAGCTGCCGGAAGGCGACGCGGCCAGGGTTGAGGAGGCCCTGCTCGCTGCTTTCGACGGGGAGGGAGAGGACCTGGCCGTGCGCTGCCGGGCCCTGGAGGCGATCAGCCCCCTGGAGAATCCCCGCGTGGAGGAGATGATCCGCCAGGCATACCGGAGCGACTGTCTGGAGTTGCAGGTCAGCGCGGTCTACGCCATGGGGCGCAGCTGCCATCCGGGCTGGCTGCCGGTCCTGTTGAAGGAGCTTCACAGCCCCAATCCCCAGTTGAGGTATGAGGCTGTCAGGGCCTGCGCCGAGCACGAGGCCGAGGAGGCGGTGCACCACCTGGTGGAGCTGGCGCGCGACGGCGACGCCGAGGTCCAGACGTCCGCGATCCTGGCGCTGGGCGAGATCGGGGGCGAGGAGGCGAAGGAGGCCCTGGCCCGGTACCTCGAGTCCGAGAGCGAGGCGGTCCGCGAAGCCGCGCAGGAAGCGCTCGATGAGATGGGGTTCTGGGAGGACCCGTCGGCCCTGTAGCTAGGCCAGATCCTCAAGGACCAGTGCCGCGGCCCCCAGAAGGCCGCAGTCATCGCCCAGGGCCGCCGGCTCGATGCGCACCGAGTAGTCGGGCATGGCCCGCTCCGCCACGACCTCGCGCACAGTCGGGAACAGGATGTCGCCCGATTGTGAGACCCCTCCGCCAAGGACGATGATCTCAGGGTTGAACATGTGGACCAGGTTGACCAGCCCCACGCCGAGGTTGGTTGCCGCCGTGCGCAAGATATCCAGCGCCAGGCGATCACCCGACCTCGCCGCCTCCGCCACGGTCCTGGCCGTGACCGTCGCCGGCCCCCCCCGCGTGAGGCCGGTCATCGCGCTCGCTGCGCCGCCGGAGAGCGCCTCCGCCGCGAGGCGGGCGATGGCGGTCCCGGAGGCCATCATCTCCAGGCACCCGATATTGCCGCAGTTGCACTTCGGGCCGTTGAGGTCGATGGTCATGTGGCCAAGCTCGGCGGCGAAACCGCGGGAGCCCGTGAGAAGTCTGCCCCCGGCGATCACACCGCCTCCGATGCCCGTGCTCCAGGTTATGTAGATCACGTCGTCGCTGCCCACGCCCGCGCCGAACCTGTGCTCACCCAGAACGGCCATGTTGGCGTCGTTTCCCACGTGCACCGGGATCCCCAGCTCGCGCTCGAAGATGTCTTTGACCGGAGTGTTGTACCAGCTCAGCAGGTTGGGCGAAGTGAGCAGCACGCCGGTCTTCGGCGTCACCAGCCCCGCTATGGCGATGCCCATGCCGGACAGCGCCCCCCGTTCCACGCCGGAGAGCAGCTCCCCCGCCGCCTCCAGGATCGTGCGGATGGCGTCGCCGGGACCGTCCTCCGAGGGGTTGCTGCCCCGGCACTGCCTGAGGATACTGCCGTCCTCGCCCACCAGCGCGAGGCGGAAGTTCGTGCCGCCGACATCGAGGGCCAGGACCTGCCGTTCGCTGTGTGTCACCGTCTTCCCCGGAGCGATTTCCTGAAAGTATAGCATCGGGCGTAGCTGGTGTCTAACGGCGCGGGCGGGCGACCCGGCGGCCTGCGAAATCATTGGCACCTGGTTGTTCGAATCAGCGCCACAACACAGATTCTTCGCTGCGCTCAGAATGACACAAGAGGGCGCTTTCCATTGTCAT
>CAZNMB010000055.1:0-8932 GCA_964574095.1 uncultured Dehalococcoidia bacterium | reverse complement strand
TTCACCCGAAGGGCGGCGTTGATACCGGCCATGAGCCCCTGCCCCGCGGCCTCCTCGTAGCCCGACGTCCCGTTGATCTGCCCGGCGAAGAACAGGCCCGGGATGAGCTTCGATTCCAGCGTGGCCCGGGTCTGGCTCGGGGGAACATAATCGTACTCTATGGCGTAGCCCACCCTCATCATCTCCGCCCTCTCCAGGGCGGGAATCGTGCGCAGCATCTGCAGCTGGACATCTTCCGGCAGGCTGGTGTTGGCGCCCTGGACGTATACCTCGTTTGTCAGCCAGCCCTCGGGCTCCAGGAACAGGCCGTGCGCGTCCTTGTCGGCGAAGCGGACTATCTTGTCCTCGATCGAAGGGCAGTAGCGAGGCCCGACCCCGTCGATCATGCCGGTGAACAGGGGAGCGCGATGCAGGTTTGAACGGATGACCTCGTGTGTCCTCTCGTTGGTGTAGACCAGGTAGCAGGGAATCTGGGGGCGCCAGCCCGTCAGTTTCCCCTGAGGATACACGGGATTGGGCGGTGACGAGAATGCATGCCCGTCCGGCGGAGCGAAGCTGAAGCAGAGAGGCTCTTCGCTCCCCGGCTGGGGGACCGTCTTGCCGAAGTCTATGGTCCTGGCATCGAGGCGGGGAGGCGTCCCCGTCTTCAGTCGCCCGAGCGTGAAGCCCAGGTTGCGCAGGCTCCGGGACAGCCCCTGCGCCGCGAACTCCCCCGCCCTGCCCGCGGGATACGCCGTGTCGCCCACGATCACACGACCCGCCAGGGAGGTCCCGGTGGTCAGGACTACAGTCCTGCCCTCGTAGACCCAGCCGGTATTGGTGGTCAGCCGCATAGCCGAGCCCGAGTCACCCACCGGCCTGAGGTCCTCGACAAGCGCCTGCTTGATGTCAAGGTTGTCCTGCCCCTCCAGCGTGTGCTTCATGCGCAGGCTGTACAGCCTCTTGTCCGCCTGAGCGCGCAAGGCCTGAACGGCGGGTCCTTTCCCCGTGTTCAGCATCCGTATCTGGATGAACGTCCTGTCGGTGTTGCGCGCCATCTCACCGCCGAGGGCGTCGATCTCCCTGACCACGTGGCCCTTGGCCGGCCCCCCGATGGACGGGTTGCACGACATGAGCGCGACATTGTCCAGATTCATGGTCAAGAGGAGGGTGCGGCAGCCCATCCTGGCCGCGGCCAGGGCGGCCTCACACCCCGCATGCCCGGCGCCGACTACGATGACGTCATACATGAGCTTCGTCCAGAATTCTATCACCGCTCACGCGGCCCTGTCGAGTTCCGCAGCAGCACCGTGACCTGCGCGAGCGCAACGGGAACCGGGCGGCCCGGCGGCGAGGCCCGTGTTGACAACCGCGATATTGTATGCTAACTTCTGCGGTGACAATAGAATATGTGATCGGCTGCGAACAAGAGTAGTACGTCTCCAGCGGGACTCCAGAGAGTCGGGGCAGGTGAGAGCCGATGTCGGCGCAGAGGCGGAATGGGCTTGGGAGCCGCAAACCGAAACCTTGACCCAGGGGAGTAGGCTTTGCCGGAGTTGGCCCCGTTATCATGGCCTAGGGTATGCCCCGAGTCGATTGGGCTGTACCCGACCGGAGTGGGTTGTCGCCCTGCGCGGCATGGTGACAGCCAATAAGGGTGGTACCGCGGAATGAACCCCGTCCCTTGGACGGGGTTTTTCATTTGCGCGGATGGGAGAGAACCATGACAGCAGAGTATTCGCCGAGCCTGGAGGTGTTCCGGGGACTGGCCAGAGAAGGGAACCTGGTGCCGGTCTTTCGTGAGCTCTCCGCTGACCTGGACACGCCGGTCTCTGTCTTCCTCAAGCTCGGCCAGGCGGCGCCCACGTTCCTGCTCGAGAGCGTCGAGGGCGGCGAGAAGCTGGGACGGTACTCTTTCATGGGGATCGACCCCAACATCGTGCTGAAGTCGTCCGGCAACAGGGCGATCATCCACAGAAACGGCGGGAGGCAGAAGCTGGACCTCGAAGGTCGCGACTGCCTGGACCTGATCCAGGAGATCCTCGCACAGCGCCAGGTGGTCCCGGTCCCCGGCCTGCCCCGGTTCTTCGGAGGGGCGGTGGGTTACATCGCCTATGACATGGTCCGCCACTTCGAGAAGCTCCCGGAATGCTCTCGAGACGAGCTTGGCCTGCCCGAGTGCGTATTCGTGTTCACGGACACCATGATCATCTTCGATCACGTGCAGCACAAGATGAAGATAGTCGCCAACACCTTCGTCGATGGCCCCGCCGAGTGCGCCTACGAGCAGGCCACGTCGAAGATCGATTCCATAGTCGCCAGGCTGGCCAGGCCGCGGCCCCACGAGGCCGCGCAGCCGGGTGGAGAGGCCGCTCAGGCGAGGGACAAGGATGTCAGGTCGAACTTCACGCAGGAGGAGTACGAGCGAGGCGTGAAGGCGTGCAAGGAGTACATCGCCGCGGGCGACGCATTTCAGATCGTCCTCTCGCAGCGGCGGCAGAGAAAGACCACCGCCCAGCCCTTCGCGATCTACCGAGCCCTGCGCATGATCAACCCTTCTCCCTATATGTTCTACCTCGACCTCGGTGACTTCCAGCTCATCGGCTCCAGCCCCGAGATGCTGGTGAAGGTGGAGGACGGCGTTGCCGAGACCTGCCCCATCGCGGGCACCAGGCCGCGCGGAGCGACCGAACAGGAGGACAGGGAGCTGGCGGCCGAGCTGCTGAACGATCCCAAGGAACTGGCCGAACACGCGATGCTGGTCGATCTCGCGCGGAACGACCTGGGGAGGGTCTGCCGCCACGGGACGGTACGAGTGCCGGTGTCGATGTCCGTTGAGAAATACTCCCACGTCATGCACATTGTCTCCACGGTTGTCGGAGAGTTGAAGGAAGGCGAGAACGCGTTCAGCCTGCTGAGGGCCGCCTTTCCCGCGGGCACGCTCAGCGGCGCTCCCAAGATCAGGGCCATGGAGATCATCGCCGAACTCGAGGACCTCAAGCGCGGCCCGTATGGCGGCGCTGTGGGCTACTTCAGCTTCACCGGTAACATGGATACCTGCATCACGATTCGTACGATAGTGATGATGGGCGACACCGCCCACCTCCAGGCCGGCGCGGGCATAGTGTACGACTCCGACCCCACCCGCGAGTACCACGAGACGCTCAACAAGCTGAAAGTGCTCGAGAGCGCGATCCGGATAGCTGAGGAGCAGCAGGACTCCCATTCGGCCTTGACTTCACAGCAGAGGAGCGCGGGGGCGGCATGATCAAGGAAGCGCTCGGCAAGATCGTCTCCGGCAGGGACCTCACCGCCGACGAGGCCAGGGAAGTCATGATGGAAATCATGCAGGGACAAGCCACACAGGCCCAGATCGGCGCGTTCCTGGCCGCCCTGCGGATGAAGGGGGAGACCGCGGAGGAGATCGCCGGCTGCGCCCGGGCGATGCGGGAGAACGCCATCGCCGTCAGGCCCGAGCGACGGGTGGTGGTTGACACTTGCGGTACCGGCGGAGACGGAAGCGGGACGTTCAATATCTCGACTACGGTGGCCTTCGTCGCTGCCGGGGCCGGGGTTGCCGTCGCCAAGCACGGCAACCGATCGGTATCGAGCAGGTGCGGGAGCGCCGATCTGCTGCAGGCCCTGGGCGTCAACCTGCAGGTCAGCGCGGCGCAGGCGGCCCGCTGCATCGATGAGGTTGGGATCGGCTTCCTGTTCGCCCCCCAGTTTCATCCAGCCATGAAGCACGCGCTCGGGCCGAGGCAGGAGATAGGCCTGCGGACCATATTCAACGTCCTGGGCCCCCTGTGCAATCCCGCGGGGGCTTCGAGGCAGCTTCTCGGAGTCTACGATGGCAGCCTCACCGGACTGATGGCAGAGGCGCTCCTGGCCCTCGGGACCGAGCATGCGTTCGTGGTCCACGGCGCCGACGGGCTGGATGAGCTTTCGACGACGGGTACGAACAGGGTGTCCCGCGTTCACGAGGGCAGGATCGAGACCTTCGATGTGGACCCTCGGGCGCTGGGCCTGCCGCCCGCGAAGCTGAGTGACCTCGCCGGCGGCGTCGCGGAGGACAACGCCGCCATGACGAGGGCCATACTCAACGGAGAGGCGGGGCCCAGGCGCGACGTCGTCCTGCTCAACGCGGCCGCCGTTCTCGTGGCGGGGGACAAGGCGAGCAGTCTCGAGGAAGGCCTCGCCCTCGCGGCGGAGGCCACCGACAGCGGGAAGGCGCGCGAGAAGCTGGGCATGCTGGTTGAGTTGAGCCGGAGCTTCGGCAGGGAGAAGGTGTAGGCGTGATCCTGGACCGGATCATCGAGTCGACGCGGATGCGGGTGACCCACCTCGAATCCGAGGTGTCACTCGCCGAGGTCGAGGCGGCTGCCCGCCGCCGGGAGCCCGCGCGCGACTTCGCCGGCGCCCTGACGGGCGCGGGCATCAGTCTCATCGCCGAGGTGAAGCGGGCATCGCCGTCGAGAGGACTGCTGCGCCGCGATCTCGACGCGTCATCCCTGGCGCGCGAGTACAGCGCCGGCGGCGCTGCCGCGATCTCGGTGTTGACGGAGAAGGACCATTTCCTCGGAGGTTTCGCCGACCTCGAGGCGGCCCGCGCCGCGACGGGACTGCCCGTCCTCTGCAAGGACTTCGTGATCGAGGAATACCAGGTATACGAGGCGCGGGCCCGCGGGGCTGACGCCGTGCTGCTGATCGCCGCCGTCCTCTCACGGCAACGACTGCAGGCCCTCCTGGCGACGGCAAGATCGCTGGGGATGGCGGCGCTGGTCGAGGTGCACAACCGTGCCGAGCTGGCGGAGGCCCTCGAATGCCGGCCCCGCGTCATCGGTGTCAACAACAGAGACCTCGCCGACTTCAGCGTTGACCTGAAGACCACACTGGACCTGCGCCCGCTCATCCCGTCCGGCGTTCTGGTGGTCAGCGAAAGCGGAATACACACGCGAGACGACGTGCTCACTCTGGAGGAAGCCGGGGTCAACGCAATACTGGTCGGTGAGGCGCTGGTCACGAGCCCCAGTCCCGCGGCCAAGATCGCCGAGCTCCTGGGCAGAGTGGAGGGCGGCGGCAGGTGAGCGGTACCGTGAAGGTCAAGGTCTGCGGGATCACAAACGTCGCCGATGCCCTGGCGGCTGTCGAGTACGGCGCCGACGCGATCGGTTTCGTCTTCGCGCCCAGCCCGCGCTCGGCAGACGCGCGAGTAACCAGGGACATCGTCGTCCAGCTCCCCCCGTTCGTCTGCAAGGTCGGCGTCTTCGTCAACAGCGCGCTCGACGAGGTACAGGATACGATGGCCCGTTGCGGACTCGATCTGGCGCAGCTGCACGGCGATGAAGACCCGGACTACTGCGCGGCCCTGTTTCCCCGGGTGATCAAGGTGTTCACCGCGGGCGCGCTGCCGCCCGTCCGCGATCTGGCGGCCTATCGCGTGGCGGCGCTCATGCTCGACAGGGACAAGGGCCGGGAGTTCAGCCCGCGAGACCAGGAGCAGCTCTGGCAGCTCGCCCGCCAGATCGGAGACCGGGGGCCGGTGATACTGGCCGGCGGCCTGACCCCCGACAACGTGGGCAGGGCCATCAAGACGGCACGCCCCTATGCCATCGATGTCTCCAGCGGGGTGGAGGCCGAGCCCGGCAGGAAAGACCACGCGCGACTCCGCGCCTTCATCGAGGCTGCCAAACGAACTCGAATGGGAGGAGAAGTTGCAGCTCCCCGATAGCCTGGGCCACTTCGGTCCCTATGGCGGCAAGTTCGTCCCCGAGACCCTCATGCCCGCGCTGGCGGAGCTCGAGTCGGCCTATGCCGCCGCCTGCTCGGACCCTGCGTTCTGGAAGCAGTACAACGAGCTGTGCCGGGACTACGTGGGACGTCCCACGCCCCTGTACCACGCGCAGAAGCTGTCGGACAGGCTCGGCGGCGCTCAGATCCTGATCAAGAGGGAGGACCTGGCACACACGGGAGCCCACAAGATCAACAACACCCTGGGCCAGGGGCTCCTGGCGCTGCGCATGGGCAAACGGCGCGTGATCGCCGAGACCGGAGCCGGCCAGCACGGGGTCGCCGTGGCCACCATATGCGCCATGCTGGGACTTGAGTGCGTCGTCTACATGGGCAACGAGGACGTGCACCGCCAGTCGCTGAATGTCTTCAGGATGAAGCTCCTGGGAGCCGAGGTCCGGCCGGTGTCGTCGGGCAGCTGCACGCTGAAAGACGCGATCAACGAGGCCATTCGCGACTGGGTGACGAACGTCGGGACTACGCACTACATGCTGGGATCAGTCGTCGGGCCTCATCCGTATCCCATGATAGTGCGCGATTTCCAGTCGATAATCGGCCGGGAGACGCGGCAGCAGGTCATGGAAAGCCGGGGCCGGCTGCCCGACTGCATCGTGGCCTGTGTGGGCGGCGGCAGCAATGCCATCGGCATGTTCCACGAGTTCGTTCGCGAACCGGGCGTCAGGCTCGTCGGTGTCGAGGCTGCGGGAAAGGGACTGGAGATGGGCGGTCACGCGGCCACGCTCGTTGCGGGCAGCCCGGGCATACTCCACGGAGCCAAGTCCTACCTCCTGCAGGACGCGCACGGCCAGGTGCAGGAGACGCTGAGCATAGCTCCCGGCCTCGACTATCCCGGGACTGGACCCGAGCACAGCTACTATAAGGACGCGGGACGAATAGAGTACGTGGCGGTTACCGACGCCGAGGCGCTGGATGGGTTCCAGCTCCTGTCCCAGGTGGAAGGCATCATCCCCGCCCTGGAGCCGTCACACGCCATCGCGTACGCCGCGCGGATAGCGCCCGAGATGGCCGGAGACCGTATTCTTGTGATCAACCTTTCCGGTCGCGGGGACAAGGACATATCCATCGCCGCCGAAGCGCTGGGGATAGAGCTGTGAGCAGGATAGCCGCTGTCTTCGACAGGCCGGGGCACAAAGCACTCATTCCCTACCTGACCGTGGGCTATCCCGATATCGACACCACGCTGGAGATGGCGCGTATTGTGGCCTCAAGCGGAGGAGACATCCTGGAGCTTGGCATCCCGTTCTCCGACCCTATGGCCGACGGCACGACCATCCAGCGGGCGAGCTATCAGTCGCTGAGGCAGGGCACCACCCCGGAACTCTGCCTCGAGGCGGCCGGCAGACTGAGAAAGGACATCGACATACCCCTGGTGTTCATGACATACTACAACCCGGTGCACAAGTACGGGCTGGAGGCATTCTGCCGCGATTGCGCGCAGGCGGGAATCGACGGTCTGATCGTGCCCGACCTGCCGCCGGAAGAAGGCGGCGAGCTGGAAGGGACGTGCGCCGGTCACGGACTTGACCTCGTTTACCTGCTGGCGCCCACGAGCACCGACGAGCGCCTCGACCTCGTGGCGTCGAGGTCGACGGGCTTCATCTACCTGGTGTCGCTGACCGGCGTCACGGGTGCGCGGGCCAGCCTTCCGGCGGAGCTCGAGGGCTTCGTCCGCAGGGTACGGGCGCGGGCGGCGCAGCCGCTCTGCGTCGGCTTCGGCATATCGACCCCGCAGGAGGCCCGCCGGGTGGCGGAGGTAGCGGACGGCGTCATTGTGGGCAGCCGCATCGTCCAGCTCCTCAGCGAACCTGACCCGCGAACCCTGGTGGGGCGGTTCGTCGCGAGTCTGAGGGAAGCGCTTTCCGACCGGGCCGGCGGAGCCGCCGGCGGTTGAACCTGGAAGAACGAGGCGGCCTGCGTGCCGGGCGGGCCGCCTGAGAGAGAGCCCCGAGTCCACAAGATGAAAGGAGGGAGAATGGACACGAAGATTCTCTTGACCGAGAAGGAGATGGTCAAGTCCTGGTACAACATCCAGGCCGACCTCCCCGAGCCACTGCCGCCGATACGGCACCCGGGCACGCTGGAGCCGACGCGGCTGCCGCCTCCGCTGTTCTCCGAGGAGTTGAACACGCAGGAGTTCAGCAAGGAGCGGTACATCGAGATACCGGATGAGGTGCAGGAGGTCTACAAGCTCTGGAGGCCCACCCCGCTCTACAGGGCACATCGTCTGGAGAAGGCGCTCGGCACGCCGGCCAGCATCTACTACAAGTACGAAGGGGTGAGCCCTGCGGGCAGCCACAAGCCCAACACGGCGGTGGCCCAGGCATACTACAACAAGAAAGAAGGCATCAAGTGCCTCACCACCGAGACCGGCGCCGGTCAGTGGGGCAGCGCTCTGGCGCTGGGCTGCCAGTTCTTCGGCCTCAAGCTAAATGTCTACATGGTGAAGGTCAGCTACCAGCAGAAGCCGTACCGGCGCATCATGATGGAGACCTGGGGGGCCAGCGTGGTGGCCAGCCCGAGCCCGGACACTCAGATCGGGCGCAAGCTCCTCGCCGAGAACCCCGATTCCACCGGCAGCCTCGGCATCGCTATCAGCGAGGCGATTGAGGATGCCATGGGCCGGGACGACACCCACTACTCCCTCGGAAGCGTGGTCAACCACGTCCTGCTGCACCAGACGGTTATCGGGCAGGAAGCCATGATCCAGATGGAGAAGGCCGGCGCGTACCCCGACATGATCGTGGGCTGCATCGGCGGCGGTTCCAACTTCGCCGGAGTGTTCCTGCCCTTCGTGAAGGACAAGATCGACAAGAAGAAGCCGAACCTGCAGATCATCTGCGTCGAGCCCCAGGCCTGTCCCACCGTCACCAAGGGCCCGTACGCCTGGGACTACGGTGACGTGGCAGGCATGGCCCCCGTCGTGCTGATGAACACGCTGGGGCACTCGTTCGTGCCGCCTCCGGTACACGCCGGCGGGCTGCGCTACCACGGCATGGCGCCGATCGTCTGCCACCTGGTCAAGCTGGGACTCGTTGAGGCCCGCGCCGTGTACCAGGTGCCCACTTTCGACGCGGCGATCCAGTTCGCGCGCACCGAAGGCATCATGCCGCGCTCCGAGCAGATACCGGGCGAGCACTACCAG
>CAZNMB010000054.1:1173-8937 GCA_964574095.1 uncultured Dehalococcoidia bacterium | reverse complement strand
GTTTTATATAAAAGGTTTTCAAAATACAAAGGTGAAAAATCCACAATGTCGGATTGGTCGAGAATTGTAATATTGCCTTCGCATTTATCTTCCCAGTCTTTACACGTAGCTTTTAATATCTTCTCCTGTTCAGGGGTTAATATTGTTTTTTTAGCTTTTCTATTGTAATTGCCTTATATTGATTTTTGCAATATGTAATCCTAATCTCCAGGCATTTGTTTACAATTAATCCGTTTATCTCTAGTTCGTAATCACGTATGCCCTCTTTGCTTAATAAGGGACCCGTAGATTCCGGTGCAAAGCCAAAATGATTGTTTTGTTTATCTCCTCCTGTTCCAAACTCACCTAAATAATTAAAGCATATTTTACTGTCCTGGGAAAAATATTCATGTTTTTCTTTACTTAAGTATTTTAAAATACCGTATCCAATACCTTTATTAGGAATGCTTCGTAATATTTCTTTATTCCTTTTTATTAATTCTTTTAATTCAACATTGCCTGAAGTATCAATAATGACAGGGAATATGGATGTAAACCAACCGATAGTTCGTGTAATATTTAAATCTTCTATTATTTCTTCCCTGCCATGTCCCTCCATATCAATTCTCAATTTATTTATACCAAAAACATCTTTAATGCCAAGTCCAAGAGCAAGCAACAAAATATCATTTATCTGGGTATTAAAAGCATTGTTTGCTTTTGTTAAGAGTATCTTTGTTTCTTGTCTATTTAATCGTATCCATTTGCTTTCTGCATCACTTACCTTGTTTATTACATCTTTAAAGTCAGGTTCAATATCATTACTTCCCTTATCATTTATGGTTTTCCAATATTTAAGTTCATTCAAGATATGACTGCTATTAGCATATTCATTAAGTTTTTGTGACCAGTATTTGAATGAATCGGTTTTTTGAGGTAGTTTAAAATTCTCTTTCTTTTTCCATTGCGAATATAACTGGCCCAAATCTTCAAACAATATTCTCCATGACACACCATCAACTACCAGATGATGTATAATTATTAATAAGCGGCTGCCGTCATCTAAATAAAATAAAGCAGTTTTCATTAACGGTCCTTCTTGCAAGCTTATATTCTCTTGAAGAAATTCCTTTTTTTTCTCAAATACAATTTCTGAATTTTCATTTCCCCTCAAATCATGAAATGATGCGGATAACGGGTAATCTAGTCCGTGGTTTTGTTGTACTATTTTATTTTTTTCTTGAATGAATGTCATTCTTAATGCATCATGATGTTCCTGCAATTTTCTGAATATTTTCTCTATTGCTTTTAAATCGAGATATTCATCAGCTTTTAATAATACAGCTTGGTTATAATGATGCTTTTTAATTGTAATAGTATTGAAAAACCGCTTTTGAATTGGAGTAAGATCAATTTCACCGGTTACAACGGACTGATCGGAAACTCTTTCCTTTTTCCTGGCTTTTAAAGCAAGTTGTTTTATTGTTGGATTTTGAAGAATATCTTTTACAGATAAATGATAACCGTGGAAACTTAATCTCGAAGATATTTGTATGGTTTTTATCGAATCTCCCCCAATAACAAATAAATTATCATTAATCCCTATTTCATCCCTGTTTAATACTTCTTTCCAAATTTCAACTAATATTTTTTCAATAGCATTCCTTGGGGTTTCATATTCAGTGTTTTGTAAGCTTTTTAGTCTCCTTGGGTCAGGTAAAGATTTCAGGTCTATTTTTCCATTAGGTGTGAGAGGTATATTTGAGATATTAACAAAATATGATGGTATCATATATGCAGGCAATCTTTGCATCAGAAAGTCTCTAATCTTTTCACTGTCAATTGGGTTATTAGCCAGATAATATGCGCAGAGATATTTATGGTCATCATCGTCCGTTAAATCAACAACTATTACATTTTTTATTGTTTTATGTTTTAACAGATGTGTTTCTATTTCTTTCACTTCAATACGATATCCACGTATTTGAACTTGTTTATCTATCCTTCCCAGGTATTCTAAATCACCTGAATTTTGATGTTTTGCTAAATCTCCAGATAAGTATATCCTTTCATCATTAAGGTCAGGAATTTTAACAAACTTTTCATGAGTTAATCCCGGTATATTTAAATACCCCTTTCCAACTCCATCTCCTCCAACACATAATTCTCCGGGTATTCCAACAGGACATAATTGGTGATTAGTGTTTAAGATATAAGTGGTAGTGGTAGGTATTGGTTTCCCGATATTACTTGTTGTTAAGTCAATATTTTTTTTCCTAATTTCTTTAAATGTTACGTGAACAGTTGTTTCTGTTATTCCAAACATATTGATCAACCTTGTACCCGGATATCTTTCCCTCCAATGTTTCAATTTAGAAGGATTTAATGCTTCACCTCCAAAAATGATATAGCGGATTTTTAAGTTTAATTTTTCATATTCATGTTTATAGGTTAGCAAATTATAAAAAGCAGAAGGAGTTTGATTTAAAACCGTAACCTGCTGTAATTTCAATACTAATAAAAACTGTTCTGTATTTTTTGCAATAAATTGGGGAACAATAATAACCCTGGCACCGTTTAGTAAGGCTCCATACATTTCCCACACCGAAAAATCGAAACAAAATGAATGAAATAAGCTCCAGATATCTTTCTTTGAAAATTCAAACGGGACCTTTGAATTAAATAGCAATCGGACTACATTTTTATGCTCTATTAATGCCCCTTTTGGATTACCTGTGGTCCCTGATGTATAGATAATATATGCAACATGCCCTGGTTTATTTTTTATAACTAATTTGCTTGGTTTCCTGCTATTAAAATCTATATTGCTGAAGGTAAATGTATTGGAAATAGTTTTAATATGATCATTAGTTTCATTTTGTGTTATAAGATATTGAGTATTGGAATCGTTTAAAATATAGTTGATCCTTTGTTTTGGGTAAGTGGTATCAATAGGTAAGTATGAGCCACCTGATTTCAATACGGACATTATTCCTATTACCATATCGGGGGTCTGACCTAACATCAATCCAACTATAGTCTGGGTGCTTACTCCTCTGCTAATCAGGATTGTCGCTAAATAGTTACTTCTATCATTAAGTTCTTTATAGGTAATTTGTAAATTATTATATGAAATACAAATGCTATCAGGATTTTTCATCACCTGTTCTTCAAACAGGTCAATAATTGTTTTGTCTTTGGGGTAATTGGCACTTGTATTGTTAAAAGTATAAAGCAGTTGTTCTTTTTCGTTTTCCGTTAGTATTGCTATTTCATTAACAGGTTGTTGAATATTTTTGAGAACTTCTTTGGTTACCTGTTTAAAATGCCGGGCTGTTTGTTTTACTATTTCCGGGGAGTATAGATTGCTATTGTAACTGAACTCAATGGTTATCCTGTCACCGGGAAGGACGATAATGTTAAAGTTATAGTTTGTTTGCTCAAATAATTCTACTGCATGGGTTTGTATCTTGCTTTGCAGGTTTGTATCTTCCTGGAGCTGCACTTTGGATACCTGTTCAGATACGGGGTAATTCTCGAAAACCAAAATATGGTCAAATAACTCCTGCTTCAAATAACTTTTAGCTTGTATATCCGATAAAGAGATATAGTGATACGGGGTACTTTCAATCAATCCATCCTGCAGGGATTCCAGTAGGTTTTGAAAACTTGTCGATGTAGTATACTTTACCCTCACGGGAATGGTATTGATAAATAATCCCAACATTTCCTCTATCCCTTCTATCTCAGCAGGACGTCCTGATACTACTTGTCCGAATACGACATCATCACAGGAATTATACCTTCCCAATACCACACCCCATACCCCTTGCATGAATGTGTTTACCGTTACTTGCAATTTTCCGCAAACTTCCCGTATTTTCCTGCTTGTTCCCTGTTCCAGGTTTATCCTGTGATGGGCCAGTTGATAGGTGTCACCGGGTAAAATTGTACTTAGGCAGGGTAGGGTAGCCCTCTCTTCATATCCTTTCAAATACGACTGCCAATAATTAAGGCTTGCTTTTTTGTCTATCCCCCCGATCCATTCTATATAATGCCGATACTGTGTTACGGGAGGTAATTGTAAGTCAGCCCCCTGCAGCATCGATTGGTAAATGGCCACCAGTTCGGTGATGATAATTCCAATACACCATCCATCCATCACAATATGGTGATAGCTCCACAAAAATTCATATTCGCCCTCGTCTACCCGGAAAATATGTACCCTGATCAATGCATCGTTAGTTAAGTCGAACCCTCGGTTTTTATCATATTCTTTATAATCGCGTACGGTTTGTTCCCTGTTTTTTTGAGTGCCTTCTTTCCTGATATCGCTGTAGGCGAATTCAATTTCACGCTCGTTTAACACTACCTGTAATGCTTGTTTATAGCCTGCATATAAAAACAAAGTTCGTAGTATATCGTAACGGCTAACAATATGCTGAAAACTTTTTTTTACCAGCGAAATATCCAATTCGCCACTTATGCGGTAAGATACCTGTTGGAAATACGACCGTGAGCCTTCTTCGGATACCGAATGAAACAATATCCCATCTTGTAAAGGAGATAAGGTATAAATGTCTTTTATTTTATATATCCCCTGTAAGCGGTCAAGCTCGGTTAAGGTTAACCCTTTGTATGTTAAATCGCTGGGGGTATATTCTTCCAGTTCATGTGAACAACAGAAGCTGATGAGCCCACTTAATGACTCTTTATACTGGCGACTTAGTTGTTTTATCTTTTCGCCCAGGTAACGGTTTCTACTATATCCTATTCGTATCTCCAGTCGCCCCTGGCTTATCATGCCTACTACTTCCAACTCATATTCCCGTTGCACATTTTCTCCTACCAACTGTCCGGGAGATTCGGGCGCTACCTGCATGCCCTCTTCTTGTTTGCCGTCTCCAAAATCTCCCAGATAATTGAAACATATCTCCCTCTTGTTTTTGCTTTCTTGATTATCGCTCCAATGTTTACTCATGTAACGAAGTATACCGTAACCTATTCCTTTTCTGGGGACACCATGCAGTAATTCTTTATTGTGTTTAAGCAATACATTTAATTTTGTTGTTCCGGATGTATCCAACAATACCGGGTAAATACCGGTAAACCAACCTAACGTGCGGGTGATGTTAACCCCTTCAATGATATCTTCACGCCCGTGACTTTCCAGGTCAATCAGTATCTTTTCTTTCCCAAAAACTGTTTTTATTGCTAATCCTAACCCTAGTAACAATAAGTCGTTAATCTGGGTATGAAAACTGTTGTTTGCCCTGGTCTTTAACAATGTAGTCTCATTTTTGCTTAGCCTGAAACTCACATTTTCCAGATCTTTCACATAATTATCGCCTTGCGGGTTATCGGCTTCAAGTTTTTCTACCGGTGTTTTCAGCAATGATTCCCAGTATGCCTTTTCTTCTGACAAGGTACCTCCCGATGAATACTTCAACAACCCCTTGGCCCATTGTTTATAAGAACCGGATTTATGGGGCAATGTTAATCTTTCGCCTTTTTTATGCTGTTGGTATAATCGTTCTAAATCTTCAAAAAGTATACGCCAGGATACCCCGTCTATGACCAGGTGATGAACAGCTATTAATAAACGGGAGCTGTCTTCCATGTAGAATAACCCGATTTTCATCAATGGTCCATCTTCGAGGTTTATACTTGCCTGGATTTTATCTCTTTCAAGTTCAAATTTTGCGATGGCTTCTTCTTCTCCCCTGTAATCGAAAAATGATACCGCAAGAGGATGGTCAAGACCTTGGTTTTCCTGTATTATTTCTCCACCGGCCTCTTTAAATGTCGTGCGTAATGCATCATGGTGGTCCTGTATCTTTTTAAAGATATTTTCTATTAGCCGTTTCTCAGGGTATTCATCTATCCGTAATATTACGGCTTGGTTATAATGGTGCCTGTTTCGTTTTACTTCCTCAAAAAATCGTTTCTGGATGGGAGTTAAAGGTATTTCTCCCTGCACAACAGATTGGTCGGGTATTTTAACCCCCTGACGGACACGCGCAGAAAGTCCGCGAATCGTGGGGTATTTAAATATTTCCTGGACACTTACATGGTAACCGGCTGAAACCAGGCGGGAAGAAACCTGTATGGTTTTAATCGAATCACCTCCAATCATAAAAAAATTATCGTTAACGCCAATAGGCCTTATCCCTAATACATCTTCCCATATTCTCGATACCGTTTGCTCTATTTTATCCCGGGGAACCTGGTAATCTGAGAGAGAACCGGTTAATCGGGATTTCGGACCGGGTAATGACCGCCTGTCTAATTTACCATTGGGGGTAAGCGGTAACTTTTCCAGGAAAAGGATATACGCCGGTATCATATAATCGGGTAATTGTTCCCCGAGATATTGACGAATGGCTTTTTCATCGGATTTGGCATCACTGGTCAATACTATATATGCACACAAGGTATTTGATCCGTTGTGGGTATGGCAAAGTACTACAGCTTCTTTTATTTCTTGAAGCCTAAGCAAGTGATATTCTATTTCTCCTAATTCTATTCTAAATCCCCGTATTTTTACCTGGAAGTCCATCCGTCCCATGTATTCTACATCTCCTTGTGGCAGCCAGCGGGCCAAATCACCGGTTTTGTACAAATAATCTCCCGGAAGGTAAGGATTAGGGATAAATTTTTCTACTGTTAAAGCTATATTATTAATATAACCCCTTGCCAGGTTTACCCCGGAGATGCATAGTTCACCGGCTACGCCAATGGGCTGGATGGAAAGATTTTTATCTAATATGTAAAACCGGGTATTATCTATAGGTTTTCCAATAGGTACCCGTATGTCTGCCCCTTCCTGGTCACAATCAAAGAAAGAAACATCAACGGTTGCTTCAGTGGGGCCATATAAATTAATGAGCTTTGTTACGATCTGGCGGTTAAATAGCCGGTTAAATAATAGAACCTGTGTGGGTTGTAATGCTTCACCACTAGAAAATACCTTACGTAAACTTTTAAATCCGTGGAAATTTTGATCATGACCTAATACTTCTAAAAAGGCATTTAGCATAGAAGGAACAAAGTGTATGGTAGTTATGCATTGCTGTTCTATGAACCTTTTTAACCTAACAGGGTCTTTTTCTTCACCCGGTGGTAACAAAAACAAACTGGCACCCACCTGCGACCACCAGAATATCTCCCATACCGATACGTCAAATGTATAGGTAGTCTTTTGTAATATTCTATCCCTAGAAGATAATGGATATTGCAGTTGCATCCAGTTTAACCGGTTAACAACAGAATGATGTTCTATCATAACTCCTTTCGGATTTCCTGTGGAACCTGACGTATAAATTATGTATGCTAACTCTTTTGCTTTCGCTTTGTTTTTCTTCGGTATATATTTTTTATGACCAATGGGTATACTTTTTAACTCTATATATGTAAATGGTGTGTTTGTTTGATGCTGATATTTCTTTTGTGTTACTATATTTTTAGTACCACTATTTTTTAATATATGATTTATTCTTTCTTTTGGGTAATTCGGATTAATAGGTAAATAAGCAGCCCCTGATTTTAAAATTCCAAAAATACCAATTATCATTTCAATTGAACGCTCTGTAATTAAGCCTACAATTGAACCGGAACCTGACCCTTTTTCAATTAAAATATCTGAAACAAGATTTGACGATTTATCTAATTCTCTGTATGTCAATATTTTATTTTTAAAAACAAGAGCTTTTCTATCAGGGTTTTTCATTACCTGTTCTTCAAACAGGTCAATAATTGTTTTGTCTTTGGGGTAATTGGCACTTG
>CAZNMB010000054.1:0-1073 GCA_964574095.1 uncultured Dehalococcoidia bacterium | reverse complement strand
AATGATGTTCTATCATAACTCCTTTCGGATTTCCTGTGGAACCTGACGTATAAATGATATAACCTAATCCTTTAGGACTGCATAAAGGTTTATTGAATGAATCATTTTTCTTGCTTGTGTAATTGTCTGATATAACTAAAGTACCAAATGCTTTCTTTATTGCTTCCTTATCTTCACGCGTTATGATTAACAAATGTTTTACATTACTATCGTTGATTAAGTATTCCATTCGTTTTATCGGCGCATCAGAAGAAATTGGAAGATAAGTTGCACCGCAGTACTGTATAGCATATATCCATAAAACCATTTCTATACCACGGTCTGCTATTATGCCAACAATAGAATTCTTTGTTACTCCTTCATTTGCTAAATGGTTTGAGACATCTTTAATTTTTTTGTACAAACAATTGTATGTTAAATGAATTTCTTTTTCCTTTAACGCTAAGCTATCCGGAGATTTTTTAGCCTGTTCTTCAAATAAATTTATAACTGTTTTTTCTTTGGGATATTCATGGCTAGTTGAATTAAATGCAACTAATAGCTGTTCTTTTTCCTGTTCTGAAATCAGGTTAATAGTGCTGATTTTCTGAATTTTATTGACTATTACATTATCTATAATACTTAAATAGTACTTCAGAAATCGATTGATTGTTTTTTTCTCAAATATTTTTTCATAATAATTAAAATCTATTTTTAATTGCTCCCCGTAATCAAGAATAGTAACTTCCATATCGAACTTTGCACTTTGGCGTTCATGAAAATAAATTTCCTGGTTATTGTTTTCGGTTACTTGTCCATCGCTCGTAAGAAGGTTGAACATAACGTCGAATAAAGGATTTCGGCTTGTGTTACGGGGAATATTTATTGCTTCAATAAGATCTTCAAACTGATATTCTTGATTATCAAATGCTTCAAGTGTTTTATTCTTCAATTCACTTAAGAAAGATAGATACGAGGTATTATCGATAACTGTGTTTCTCAAAGGCACAGTATTAACAAAAATTCCTACTATGTCTTTGAATTCAATTCTTCTTCTTCCCTCTACAGGTGTACCAACAATAATATCATCCTGT
>CAZNMB010000053.1:0-8947 GCA_964574095.1 uncultured Dehalococcoidia bacterium | reverse complement strand
CTTGTGGGCTCAGGCGACAGGCTCTTCACTGCCCTTGGCCTGGGTCAGGCTTCCACACGTCTCATGGATGCAGTAGCGGATCGGAAGGATGAGCTCGAAGACGTCGAGTACATCTCCTGTCTTGAATTCCGTCCGTACAAGATATTCTCTCCTGAGTACAGGGGGACCTTCCGGCTGATGAGCGGCTTCTACTCTCAGTTGTCGATGTATTTGCACGAGGACGGTTCATCGACGTACTTGCCGGTGCAAAGCTCCAGCGTGGGACTTGTGGCAAAGAAGCGTCAGGAGATCGATCCACGCAGGGTGGGTATCATTGCCCAGGTGAGCCCGCCAGACGACCACGGATATGTGTCGCTCGGCCTCGACCTGTTCTACACGCCAGACATCATTGCTCAGGCGGATTGGGTCATCGGTGAGGTCAACCCGAAGATGCCGCGGACCTATGGAGATTCACACTACCACGTCACCCGGTTCGACAGATTCGTCGAGACGGACGAGCCGCTCTTCTCGCCTCCAATGCCTGAGCCGTCAGAGGTACACAAGAAGATTGCCGAGAATGTCGTGAGCTTGCTCAGGGACAGGGACTGCATTCAGGTGGGAATCGGCGCGGTCCCTGGACAGATATCCAAGCTTATTGCGGACAGCGACCTCAAGGATCTCGGTATTCACACCGAGATGGCTCCTATGGGCACGCGCCAGCTTGTGGAGAAGGGCGTCGTCACCTGCAAGTACAAACGGACCCATCCCAACAAGATCGTAATGGCTTTTGCCATTGGGGACCAGGAACTCTACGACTTCCTGGGCAACAACCCCCTCGTCGAGTTCTACTGCGCTTCCTACTGCAACTCCATTCCCTTGCTGGTGCAAGAGCATAATCTGGTGGCCATCAACGGCACCGTCGAAGTCGACCTCGTGGGCACGATCTGCTCGGAGTCCTTCGGCGACGCGATGCGCTCGGGTGTCGGCGGACAGCTCGACTTCGTGATCGGCGCCTACTGGTCAGAAGGTGGCAGAGCTATCAGCATTCTCCCCAGCACCACGAAGGGTGGTACAGTGTCGCGCATCGTGCCCCACCCGACTGAGGGGGCCCGGGTGACTGTGCCCCGGCACTACGCGCAGTATGTCGTCACCGAGTGGGGAATCGCCAACCTCACTGCGATGGATGAAAGAGAGCGCGCGCTGGCGCTCGTCGAAATAGCGCATCCCGATTTCAGAGATGAACTCCTGAGAGCAGCAAAGAAGAGGCTGAGGTTCTGACAGGATGACCCGTTCTGAAGCCGTGGGCGCGTGGAGAGAGCGCTGTCGCGAGCCCTTGGCTGTCGCCCATGGCATGATGTATCATGGCGCCGGGGCGCAATCGGCGGCTACGCCGGTGAAATCGTCGGCGGGGAGGGCGAGCATGGTATCAGTGCGTCCATTGAACTTGTCCTCCCGGAGCACGTGAGGGTCAGATGACAACGGGACCCGGCAAGTTGTCGGATGCCATCGAAGACCAGGCGGAGGTTGGAGGCATCATCATAAGCGAAGTGCAACTGGTCCTGGCGGAGAAGAGGACTTCGCTGGCGGCACTGCGTACAGGGATCGCCGTCTTCGCCCTGCCGCTCTCGGTACTCAGCGCCCTGGTCGCCACTTCGAAGTACTACGACTTCGGGAAGGTCCTCCCTCTCTTGCTGCCCCTGCTGATCCTGTGCGCGTTGTTGACGGTTCTAGGCACATACCTCATCATTCGCTCGGTGATCCGCATACGTCACCAGGACCGGGTGATCGCGGCCATCAAGAGGCAACATGCAGGACTCGCGCCGTTCATTGACTGAAGGACAAGGTTCGGAATCGCCCATGATCCCACGCATCAGGACGTGGCAGTACACGCTGCTGGCTATCGCAGTCGCCATCACTGGGGTGGTAGCCGTTGCCCTGACGACTCACTTTCTAAGCGCAGGTACGAAGCATACTGCCTTGGACTTGCAGCGCTCTCACATAATCGGTATCGAAGTCGCAGCATTCTCGATCATCGCCGTTGAGTTGTTCGGCAAGGCGCTCGTGCGGCGGACTCAAGACGCGTCCATGATGCAGATCGGCATGAGTCTGCGTGCTGTCTTCCGCACCATAGCCTACCTGATTCTCTCCATTTCTCTGGTAGCGATACTGTCCACCAATGCTACTCTGGCAATAAGCGTTGGCAGCTTCACCGGACTTGTTCTGGCATTTGCCTCCCAGAACCTGATCGGCAATGTCATAGCTGGCATGCTCATTGCCGTTAGCCGACCATTTCGCATCGGTGATGAGGTAACCGTCATGGGAAACACGGGCATCGTCAGAGAGGTAGGGACCATGTTCACAGTCCTGGATTCTGGCGTCCATTGGACGCGTGTGCCGAATATGCTTCTGCTGACGACATTGATACAACAGAAGAAATGAAGCGAAGCAGGCATGGATGGGGTCGCTTCCCGATGCCGACCGCACCGGTCGGCCTGGTTCGCTCTCAGTTGTGCGGCTCCTAGTCTTGCATCCGACGGGAAGAGGAAAGGGGGATCATGATGGCCAAGTCACGAAGTGCTCAAACCCGCCTGTCGCAAGGGCTCCTCAGCGCGGAAGAGCTCCGCAAGATCGACGCGTACTGGCGTGCCAGCCTCTACCTCTGCGTGGGCATGATCTACATGAAGGACAATCCTCTCCTGAGGGAACCCCTGAAGGCGGACCATATCAAGAAGCGTCTCCTGGGGCACTGGGGCTCTGATCCCGGTCAAGCCTTCACATGGGTGCACCTGAACCGCCTGATCAAGAAGCATGACCTGAATATGATCTACGTCTCGGGCCCCGGTCACGGCTCCCCCGCAGTCCTCGCCAACGCCTACCTTGAAGGGACGTACTCGGAGGTCTACCCGGACAAGAGCGAGGACGCAGAGGGCATGCGGGAGTTCTTCAGGCAGTTCTCTTTCCCCGGCGGCATCGGCAGCCACTGCACCCCGGAGACTCCCGGCTCTATTCACGAAGGGGGCGAGTTGGGCTACAGCGTCTCCCACGCGTTCGGAGCCGCGTTCGACAACCCCGATCTGATCGTTGCGGTCATGGTAGGTGACGGCGAGGCCGAGACCGGCCCCCTGGCGACGGCATGGCACTCCAACAAGTTCCTCAACCCGATACGTGACGGGGCGGTGCTGCCCATCCTGCACCTGAACGGCTACAAGATCGCCAATCCAACGGTGCTGGCCCGGATCAGCCGCCGGCAACTCGAGAGCCTGTTCGTTGGATACGGCTACAGACCCTATTTCGTCGAGGGCGCCGATCCTGAGGCCATGCACCAGTTGATGGCCCGCACCCTGGAGAGCGTAGTAGCCGAGATCAAGAAGATCCAGCGAGATGCCCGCACCAAGGGGGCTGCCACGCTGCCGGAATGGCCGATGATCGTGCTGCGCACTCCCAAGGGATGGACCTGCCCCAAGGAGGTGGACGGGCACAAGGTGGAGGACTCCTGGCGCGCGCACCAGGTGCCCTTTCAGGTTGATCGGAATCCCGCTCACCTCAAGCTGCTCGAAGAGTGGATGCGCAGCTACAGGCCCGAGGCCCTCTTCGATGAGACCGGCAAGCTGGTCCCGGAGCTGAAGTCACTCGCTCCCACCGGTCCCCGACGCATGAGCGCCAACCCCGTCGCCAACGGCGGCCTCGTGCGTAAGGCGCTTCGCCTGCCCGACTTCCGCAGCTACGCCGTGGACGTTAGCGCGCCCGGCACCGTGATGGTCGAAAATACACACGTTCTCGGCGTCTTCCTGCGCGACGTGATGCGCAACAACATGACCAGCTTCCGCGTCTTCTGTCCCGACGAGACCGCCTCCAACCGCCTGACTGCCATCTACGAGGCCACCAAGAAGACCTGGATGGAGGAAACCAGGCCCGAGGACGCCGACGGCGGCGAGCTGTCCCCCGACGGGCGGGTGATGGAGGTGCTCAGCGAGCACACCCTCGAAGGCTGGCTGGAAGGCTACCTGCTGAGCGGGCGTCACGGTCTCTTCTCGTCCTACGAAGCGTTTATCCACGTTATCGATTCGATGTTCAACCAGCACGCCAAGTGGCTGGAGAAGTGCAAGGATGTACCGTGGCGAGCGCCCGTCTCCTCGTTGAACATACTGGTCACCTCAGTGGTGTGGCGCCAGGACCACAACGGGTTCAGCCACCAGGATCCCGGCTTCCTGGACATTGTCACCAACAAGAGCCCCAGGGTCACGCGCATCTACCTGCCTCCCGACGCAAACTGCCTGCTGTCGATGGCGGACCACTGCCTGCGCAGCACGAACTACGCCAACGTCATCGTCTCTGACAAGCAGTTTCACCTCCAGTACCTGAACATGGATGAAGCGATACGGCACTGCTCCAAGGGCATCGGCATCTGGGACTGGGCGAGCAGCGACCAGGGAACAGAGCCCGACGTGGTGCTTGCCTGCGCCGGCGACATCCCCACCACGGAAGCACTGGCGGCGGCCGCCCTGCTGCGCGAGCACTTTCCCGATCTCAAGGTGCGCTTCGTCAATGTGGTAGACCTCTTCGGGATGCAGCCGCCATCCGAACATGTGCACGGCCTCTCGGACCGGGACTTCGACAGCCTGTTCACCGTGGACAAGCCTATCATCTTCAACTTCCACGGCTATCCCTGGCTGATCCACAAGCTCGCCTACCGCCGCACCAACCACAGGAACCTTCACGTGCGCGGCTACAAAGAACACGGCAACATCAACACGCCTCTCGAACTCGCGATAAGGAACCAGATCGACCGCTTCAATCTGGCCATCGACGTGATCGACCGGGTCCCCAAGCTTGCCGTGGCAGGAGCCCACGTCAAGGAGTGGCTGAAGAACCAGATTATCGAGAACACCAGCTATGCCTATCAGCATGGCGTGGACAAGCCCGAGTTCACCGACTGGAAGTGGCCGTATTGACCCGCTGAACGGCGATCAGAAGGCGTTCGTCGCCCGGCGACGGGGCGGGGCCGGGTCCTCTCGCCCGCAAGGACGCGAGCCGACCTCCCCCGAACGGCCGGGAGGCCCAGCGAATATCAGGAGGCAGGTATGGCGATTCCGCAGTACTACCTCATTCCCCCGCTGCCCCAGGGCCTTGAGGGACTGGCCGAGGTGGGGCTGGACCTGCGCTGGTCCTGGAGCCATGCGACCGATTCCCTGTGGGCGCGCATCGATCCCGACCTCTGGACACTGACCCGCAACCCCTGGCTCATCCTTCAGACCGTCTCGTCCGCCCGCCTCGAGTCCCTGGCCCGGGACCCTGCTTTCAAGGAGCAACTGGACAGACACGTCGAGGACCATCGAACACGTGCGGCAGATCCATCCTGGTTCTCGGACGTCCACGGCGCTGAACCTATGACCGTGGCCTACTTCAGCATGGAGTTCGGTCTGAGCGAGGCCCTGCCGATCTACTCCGGCGGCCTCGGAATCCTGGCAGGGGACCACCTCAAGACGGCGAGCGATCTCGGTGTGCCGGTAGTGGGCATCGGCCTTCTTTACCAGCAGGGTTACTTCCGCCAGGTTATCGATGCCACGGGCACTCAACAGGAGTACTACACCTACAATGACCCCAGCCAACTGCCTATCCTGCCGACACGCGACAGCGACGGAGAATGGCTGCGGGTGGAGTTGGACTTCCCCGGCCGGCGCGTGCGATTTCGGGTGTGGGAGGCCAGGGTGGGACGCGTGATACTGTACCTTCTCGACAGCAATGATCCGACCAACAGCCCGGCGGACCAGTGTATCGCGACGGAGCTCTATGGCGGCGGGCCGGAGCTGCGCCTGGAGCAGGAGATTGCCCTCGGCATCGGCGGCTGGCGACTCCTGCGCGCCATCGGCATCGACGCTGCGGTCTGCCATCTCAACGAGGGCCACGCCGCGCTGGCCGTCATCGAGAGGGCCCGGTCCTTCATGGAGGACACCGGCCAGCCGTTCGAGGTGGCTCTGGCCGCCACGCGGGCCGGAAACGTCTTCACCACTCATACTCCCGTGGAGGCGGGCTTCGATCGCTTTCCTCCCGCGCTGGTGGGCCGGTACCTGGGAGCCTACGTTGGCAAACTCGGCATCGGTCTTGATGAGCTCCTCGCCCTCGGGCGCGCGAACCCCGGCGATGCGAGCGAACCGCTCAACATGGCCTACCTGGCCATTCGGGCATCACGCACGGTCAACGGCGTGAGCCGGCTCCACGGGGAGGTGAGCCGACGCGTCTTTCGGCCGCTCTTCCCCCGCTGGCCCCAGGCGGAGGTCCCCGTCACTCATATCACAAATGGTGTCCACGTGCCTTCCTGGGACTCAGCGGCAGCGGATGATCTCTGGACCAAGGCATCCGGCAAGAAGCGCTGGCTGGGAACGATGAGCACCATCGAAGCCGACCTGAAGCGCGTGCCGGATGCAGTCCTCTGGGCCTTCCGCAACGAAGGGCGCCGGCAGCTCGTCCAGTATGCTCGAGAACGGCTCGCCCGGCAGCTCGAGGCGGCGGGTGCTTCGAGGCAGGAGAGCGTGGAGGCGGGCGAGTTCCTCGATCCGAGCGCCCTCACCATGGGATTCGCGCGCCGCTTCGCTCCCTACAAACGGCCAAATCTCCTGCTATACGATCCGGACCGGCTGGCACGCCTCCTTCAGAACACGGACCGGCCCCTTCAACTGATCATCGCCGGAAAGGCCCATCCCAGGGACGAGGCAGGGAAGGGCCTGGTGCGGGCCTGGTCCGACTTCATTCGCCGTCCGGAGGTCCGCTCGCGTGTCGTCTTCCTCGCGGACTACGACATGTCACTGGCAGAGCGCCTGGTCCAGGGCGTGGACCTCTGGATCAACACGCCGCGGCGGCCGTGGGAGGCCAGCGGCACAAGCGGCATGAAGATCCTGGTCAACGGCGGGCTCAACCTCTCGGAGCTGGACGGTTGGTGGGCCGAGGCCTACCGCCCCGGGGTCGGCTGGGCGCTGGGGGACGGCCAGGAGCACGGCGACGACCCGTCCTGTGATGTCCGGGAGGCGGAGCAACTGTACCACGTCCTGGAGGAAGGCGTGCTCCCCACCTTCTACGATCGAGAACCCGACGGAATCCCCAGGGCCTGGGTCAAACGCATGCGGCTCAGCATGGCCGAGCTCACGCCGCGCTTCAGCGCCAACCGGATGGTGCGGGAATACGTTGAACGCCTGTACCTGCCGGCGGCTCTGGGCTACCGGATCCGCGCCGCCGATGGTGCCCGCGAATCGGCCCTCCTCTGCCGGTGGCGACGGTCTCTGGAGGCAAACTGGAAGAGCCTGCGTTTCGGCGGCGTTGAGCTTGAGGAGGCGGACGGGTACCACAGCTTCAACGTGCAGGTCTACTCCGGCGGCCTTGATCCGGAGGCCATCCGGGTCCAACTCTATGCAGAGCCCAGGAACGGGGAGGCACCGGAGGTCCACCCCATGACCCGCGGGAAGGAGGTCGCGGGCCAGGCGGCGACCTATTCCTACAGCGCCCGCGTACCGGCACTCCGGCCGGCTGCCGAGTACACGCCGCGCGTTATTCCGGCCTCCGATGTGGCCCGCGTGCCCATCGAGGCCAACCAGATCCTCTGGTACCGATGAGGACATCAGTGTACGGGGTCATCCGCCACCCGTCGGCGCATCACCGGGCGGGCGGAGCCAACCGTCACTGCCCTGTTGGGCAAGGGATACGGCTATGAGAATCCTAGTGATCAACTGCGGCAGCTCCACCCTGAAGTTCCAGCTTCTCACATCTGACCAGCCGGCTACCACCTCAGGTGGCCTCACCACCCTGGCCCACGGCATTGTGGACCGGATAGGGGAAAGCGCACGCCTGGCGTTCTTCTCCCGGAAGGGCGGAGCGCTGGAAGAAACCGCTGCCGTCGCCGACCACGAGGATGCCGCTCGCAAGGTCCTGGGGTGGCTGAGTTCAACGCCAGAGGCGAAATCGGAAGGCCCGAGCGTGGTCGGACATCGGGTGGTCCACGGCGGCCAGAGGTTCTCCGAGCCGACTTTGATCGACGACGGCGTGCTCCAGGGTCTGGAGAATGTGAGCAGCCTGGCCCCTCTGCACAATGCCCCGGCCCTCAGCGCTATCAGGAGCTGTCGCCAGGTGCTGGGGCGCGATGTGCCGCAGGTGGCCGTGTTCGACACAAGCTTCCACAGCACGATGCCCCGCCGGGCGTCGCGGTACGCAGTACCTCGCGAGCTTGCCGAGAAGCACGGCATCCGCAGGTTCGGCTTCCACGGCCTGGCGCACCGGTACATGACCGAGCGCTATGCGGCGGTCACGTCCACCCCGCTGGAGCACGTGAAGATCATCACCCTGCAACTGGGCAACGGCTGTTCAGCCGCAGCGGTTGCCGGGGGCCGCTCCGTTGACACCTCGATGGGATTCACGCCGCTGGAGGGTTTGATGATGGGGACGAGATGCGGGGACGCCGATGTCTCTCTCGTTGGGTTCCTCGCCGGGCGGGAGGGCGTGGACGTCGCCGAGGTCGAGGACTGGCTCAACACGAGATCGGGGCTGCTCGGGGTCTCCGGCATTTCGGGAGACGTGCGAGCACTGCTCTCTGCGGAGCGTCAGGGGGACGCCGGGGCTGCCCATGCACTCGACATGTTCTGCTATCGGGTGCGCAAGTACATCGGGGCGTACCTCGCCGTCCTCGGAGGCGCCGATGCCGTAGTGTTCGGCGGCGGCATCGGCGAGAATTCGCCGGATGTCCGTGCGCGCGTATGTGCCGGCATGTCGTGGTGCGGGATCACGCTGGACCCGCACCGCAACGAGGCGGCCGTGGGATCACAGGCCGTCATTTCGGCGGATGATGCCGCGACAGGCGTCCACGTCATTCCCGTGGAGGAGGCGGTCATCATCGCTCAAGATGCGATGCGATGCCTGCGCGCCTCGGAGCAGGGGCCGTAGAACAGGCCCATTCCCGGCCCCGATCCCGGAGGCAAGCGAGGCT
>CAZNMB010000052.1:0-8983 GCA_964574095.1 uncultured Dehalococcoidia bacterium | reverse complement strand
TCAGGAAGCCGGTCGCGTTCCAGGGAGGCGTCGCGGCCAACAAGGGCGTCGCCAGAGCGTTCGAGGACCTGCTGGAGCTGGGGCGGGGAGGGCTCATCATCCCCGAGCATTTCCTCATCATGGGAGCGATCGGGTCGGCTATCGTCGCCCGAGAGCGCGAGGCGGGAGCGCCCCTCGACCTGGCGAAGGCGGTGCCGGACCTGGAGGAATACCTGGTCCGGACGGCGGCGGAAGCGAGGCACGGGTATCTGAAGAGGCTGGTCTACAGGGACGGAGTGAGCTCGGCCAGCGAAGACCGCGCGGCGGGCACGGCGCAGCGGCAGCGGGTCTACGTGGGCATCGACGTCGGCGCGGCGAGCACAAACATCGTCATCCTCGACGAGAACAAGGACCTCATGCGCAAGAGATACCTCATGACCGAAGGAGAGCCCATCGAGTCGGTCAAGAAGGGGCTGGCCGACATAGCGCTGGGCCTGGAAGGGCTCGTGGAGGTCCAGGCGGTCGGCGTCACCGGCAGCGGGCGTTACTTCGTCGGCGACTTCGTCGGCGCGGACGCGGTGGTCAACGAGATCACGGCCCAGGCCAGGGCCACCATCGAGATCGACGGCAGCGTCGATACCATATTCGAGATCGGCGGCCAGGACTCGAAGTACATCTCCATCAAGAACGGCTCGGTGGTCGATTTCGAGATGAACAAGGTGTGCGCCGCCGGTACCGGCTCCTTCCTCCAGGAGCAGGCGTCCCGGCTGGATGTCAGGCTGGACGACTTCGGCAAGATCGCGTTTGAGTCCCATACACCCGTCGATCTGGGCACGAGATGCACCGTGTTCATGGAGTCGGACCTGATTCACCACCAGCAGGTAGGCTCGCCGAAGGTCGACCTCGTCGCCGGCCTCTCGTACTCCATAGCCTACAATTTCATCGAGAAGGTTGTCGGGAACAAGAGGATCGGCGACCGGATATACTTCCAGGGCGGAGTCGCCGCCAACAGGAGCGTGGCGGCGGCCTTCGAGAACCTGCTGGGCAAGCCGATAGCGGTGCCAGAGGACCACAACGTGACCGGAGCGATCGGCGCCGCGCTCATCGCCCGGGAAGGCTCGCTCGGTACCGACGCCAAGAGCAAGTTCGTCGGCTTCCACCTCAGGGACAGGCCCTACGAGGTCAAGACATTCGAGTGCCAGCACTGCCCCAACCACTGTGAGGTGAAAAGAGTGCTCGTAGGCGGGCACCAGGAGTCGTTCTACGGCGGCATCTGCGACAGGTACGAGATCAGGCGGGGAGATGGCGCCGCCGAGGAGGTGCCGGACCTGTTCAAGGAACGGGAGGAGCTCCTTCTCAGCTACCACAGGGCCGAACCCGCCGACAAAGAAGCCCTCACCATCGGCATGCCCCGAATGCTGATGTTCTACGAGCAGTTCCCGCTCTGGGCCACGTTCTTCCAGGAGCTGGGGCTCAACGTAGTCCTGTCCGACAAGACGAACCGGCAGCTCATCAACAAGGGCCTGCAGATGATACTGGCGGAGATGTGCTACCCGGTCAAGGTGGCCTACGGGCACGTGCAGAACCTGGTCGAGAAGGGCGTGGACTACGTCTTCATGCCCACCGTCATCGACCTCGAGAAGGTGGCGGACGACGTGGACAGGAGCTACAACTGCCCCTACATCCAGGGCAGTCCGTTCATGATCGGGCCCGCCTTCGAGGACAGGGTGAAGATACTGCACCCCACGGTGTACATGGCGCGTGAGAAGTACGACCTCAGAGAGCGCCTGCTGCTGCTGGGCCGGGAGCTGGGCAAGACCGCCGGGGAGGCCGCCCGCGCCGCGGACGCGGCGATCGAGGCGCAGAGGGATTTCCAGGACAGGTGTCAGCAGAGAGGGCGGGAGGCCCTGGCCGGCCTCAGTCGAGAGAACGAGGCCGTGGTCGTCATCGGCAAGCCGTACAACGTCCACGACGTGGGGCTCAACCTGAACATCCCCAAGAAGCTGCGGAAGCTGGGAGTGCTGGCGGTACCCTTCGACCTGCTGCCGCTGGACTCGGTGAGGCTGCCCTCGCACTACTCAAACCTCGTGTGGAAGAACGAGCAGAACCTGCTCCGCGCGGTGATATTCGCCCGGGACCACAAGAGCCTGAACCCCGTGCTGATCACGAACTACGGCTGCGGGCCCGACGCGTTCTTCATGAAGTACCTCGAGGACACCATGGGGCAGGACCCCTGCCTGGTCCTAGAGGTTGACGAGCACAGCGCCGACGTCGGGATAGCGACGCGGGTCGAGGCCTTTGTGGACACCTCCGACCGGCCGAGGTCCCCTGGGAGGAGCGACGACCAGCCCGATCTGCACATCTTGAGGCCCGGAGACCAGACCGCCATCTTCAGGCCGTCCCGGAAGATGAGAGAGCTCGACAGGACGGTCTACGTTCCCTACCTGAGCGGGCATTCCGATGTCTTCGCGGCCTCGCTGCGATCGGTGGGCATGGACGCCCGCGTGCTGCCGCGGCCGGACGAGCGATCGGACGAGCTTGGAAGGAGATACGCGTCCTCCAAGGAATGCCACCCCTATCAGCTCCTCACCGGAGACCTCGTCCGCATGACTGAACTGCCGGGCTTCGACCCCGACCGGTCGGCTTTCTTCACACTGAACTTCGATGGCTCCTGCCGCATGAGCCAGTACCCCCTGTCTTTCAAGCTGGTCCTGAAGAGGCTGGGGCTTGCCCACATCCCGGTGGTGGCTCCATCAACCTCGATCCGTCTCGACGAGGCCACCAGGCTGTTCGGACTCGACTGGGCGAGGGCCATCTGGAAGGGATGGCTGGCCACCGACATACTGATCGCCAAACTGCTGCACACCCGTCCCTACGAGGTCAACGCAGGCGAGACCGAGATGGTGTACGAGCGGGGCATCGAGCAGGTGTGCTCCGGGCTGGAGAAAGGCAGCTTCCGCGAGGCATTCTCCAGCGCCATCAAGGCCCTGGACCGGGTCCCGACCAGGAGGGAGAGCAGGCCGGTCATCGGAATCGTTGGCGAGTTCTACACGTGCATGAACTCGTGGTCCAACAACGACATAGTCAGGCAGTTCGAGTCGCTCGGGGCCGAGGTCAGGTTCGGGCCGACCACCACGGATTTCCTGCTCTACTTCGAGCACGTGTACCCTCAGGTGAACTGGGACAGGAGGAGATATCTTGCGGCCCTCTACTACTACTTCCGGAGGGCCTGGGACATCAGGTGGCAGCGGCGTATCGAGGCCGCGCTGGGCGACGAGCTTTCGGCCTGGAAGGCCCCCACTGTCGAACAGCGCATAGAGATGGCATCTCCCTATGTGAGCCCGGAGATAGACCCGACCGTGACCATCAACATCTCCAAGGCAGAGGGCTACGCGCTTCAGGGCAGCGGCGGCATAGCGAACCTGATAGTGCTCAACTGCGTGTTCGGCAGTCTGGCCACGGCGATCTACAAGAAGGTGCAGAAGGAGCGAGACGGAATTCCTCTGCTGACCATGATATACGACGGACTGAAGCAGACCAACGAGAAGACAAGAGTCGAGGCCTTCGTGCATCAGGTGAGATCATACTGGGAAAGGCATCAGGACAGTGGCCTGCGGACCGGTGGTACCGGGGTCAGATAGGCGCGCCGGCGAGCGCGAGACAGGCAGCCGGCTGCTGGAACATCCACAAAATGGAGGAAAGGTGAGCCGAAGGTAATTGCGACTCGTTGACAGACGGCCCGAAAAGTGCCATATTTGTCTATTATCATAGGTACTCCCAACGGGCCAGTCCCAGATTCCCGCGGGCTGCGGCGGGCAAGGGGGGGGGAAGCCATGTTGTTGAAGAAGACGAAAGCCGCGCTTGGACCTCCAGTCAAGTTCGTCACGAAGAAGGTGCTTGCGCTTGAAGCCAAGGCCGTGGAGAGATTCGTGCCTGATCGGCTGTTGCTGTTCTACCTGAACACTCTGGACAAGCGCGTGCCGCCCAAGGCCATCGATGGCATCGTGGACCGGCTGGACAAGATCCCGCCGAAGGTGCGTTCGTCCCTGATCTCTGCGGCGGATGAGTACGTTCCGGACACCGTAGCGAGCTCGAGGAAGGTTTCGGCCGTCATCTCGGCTGTCTACAAGTACGTTCCCGACAGAGTGATCCCGCCGGAGTCTTCCGAGAGCTGGGCGAAGGTCAAGACGAAGTTCCACATACCCACGCTGCTCAAGAGAGATGACAAGGGCCAGTCAGGCGATAGCTGACCAGCCTGCGAGCGCAAGGGCGGCTCCACACAGAACGAACTGAAATGCGATACAAGAACGTCTGCATCGAGGCATTCGGCTACGAGTTGCCGGAGGTACCAGTCACGTCTCTGGAGCTTGAGCAGCGCCTGGAGTCGGTCTACAAGAAAGTGAACCGGTCCTTCGGGCGGCTCGAGCTGATGACCGGAATCCGGGAGCGCCGGTTCTGGGACGAGCACATGCCGCCCAGCGAGGCCAGCACGAAGGCAGCGGAGAAAGCACTCGTCAGCTCCGGAATCGACAAGAGCCACATCGGGTGTTTGCTCCATACCTCCGTGAGCCGGGACTTCCTCGAGCCGGCGACCGCCTTCGTCGTTCATGATTCGCTCGGCCTCCCGCCTTCGGCCCTCATCTTCGACATCTCGAACGCCTGCATAGGATTCATAAACGGAATGGTGACCCTGGCAAACATGATCGAGCTGGGCCAGGTCAAGGCCGGCGTCATCGTGGGTGCCGAAAGCAGCAGACGCCTCATCGACGCGACGATCAAGGAGCTTCTCCAGGACCCGGAAGTCACCAGGGGCAAGCTCAAGGACGGATTTGCCTCTCTGACCCTCGGATCAGGCGCGGTGGCGGTGGTGCTGACGCATCGCGATCTGTCACGATCGGGACACCGTCTGGTCGGGGGCGCGGTACGCACGGCGTCCCAACACAACGGCCTCTGCCGCGTCGACGCCGACACCTGCTTCTACGACCCGGCGAGCCACCCCAACATGCACGCGGACTTTCAGGGGATACTGAAGAACGGGCTGGGGCTGGTTGACGATACGTGGAGAGTATTCGAGAAAGAGGTCGGCTGGGCGAAGCCGAGCGTGGACAAGGTCTTCTGTCACCAGGTGAGTCAGGTCCACCAGGAGTTGCTCTTCCGCACGCTCGAAATGGATCCGTCCAAAGGCTTCGCCACCGTCGACTATCTGGGGAACATCGGCTCCTGCTCCCTGCCCATCTCCTTCGCCATCGGAATCGAGCAAGGCCGCGTCGATCCCGGAGACAGGATCGTCCTGATGGCTGCCGGCAGCGGCCTCTCCTCCATCATGCTGGGGGTTGTGTGGTAGCCCCCGGCAGCGGCCATCCAGGAATGCTCCCGACATGATGACTGACCGAACGAGAATCGTCATAACCGGAATCGGGCTGACTGCGCCGAACGGCAACAACCTGGCGGAGTTCAGGAAGAACCTGCTGGCAGGCAAGTCCGGCGTCGGCACGATCGAGACCCACTACATGGGCAAGGTCATAGCCGGCATATGCGATTTCGACCCGCTGAAGTACCAGAAGAAGAAAGAGATCCGCCGGGGGACGAGGGCAGGCTCCATAGCGGTCTACTGCGCCCACGAAGCGGTGAACGATGCAAAGCTTGACCTGGACTCATTTGACAGATCGAGAATCGGCATCTATCTCGGGATCACCGAACACGGCAACGTCGAGACAGAGCACGAGATATACAACATCAAGCAGTACGACTACGACGTGACGGTCTGGTCCCACCACCACAACCCCAGGACCGTGGCCAACAGCCCCGCCGGGGAAGTCTCCATCAACATGAGGATAACCGGCCCGCACTATACGCTCGGTGCGGCCTGCGCCGCCGGCAACATCGGCCTGACGCAGGGGATGCAGATGCTTATTCTGGGCGACGTGGACCTGGCGTTGGCGGGTGGGGTATCGGAGACACCGCATACATTCGGCGTGTTCGCTGCTTTCAAGAACGAAGGAGCGCTGGCCAGCCATCCGGACCCCCGGAAGGCATGCCGCCCTTTCGACAGAGACCGGAACGGCATCGTCGTCTCCGAGGGCGGCTGCATCTGCACGCTGGAAAGACTGAGCGACGCGCTGGCAAGAGGCGCCAGGATCTACGGGGAGATCGTCGGCTACGCCATCAACTCGGACGCGTTTGACTACATTCTGCCCAACCCGGAGAGGCAGGTAGAGTGCATGAATGCCGCTCTGCGCCGGGCCGGGATATCCGCCGCAGACATCGATATCATCAACACCCACGCGACTGCCACCCGCGAAGGGGACAAGGCGGAGTGCCAGGCGCTCAAGCAGGTGCTGGGAGGCAACTCACACGCGTACATCAACAACACGAAGAGCTTCATCGGCCATACGATGGGAGCGGCCGGCGCGCTGGAGCTGGCGGGCAATCTGCCATCCTTCGACGACCTCGTCGTCCATCCGACGCTGAACATCGATAACCTGGACACGGAGTGCGATCTGAAGAACCTCGTCATCAACGAGCCGAGGAAGGTCGACAAGGTGGACTACATCCTCAACAACTCGTTCGGAATGCTCGGCATAAACTCTGCGCTCGTCGTCAAGAGGTTCGCAGGCTAGTGCCGATTATTGAGCTTATCTTCATTCGGTAGAAGGGAAAAGGCCTATGAAGGCAGACGAGATCAGAGACATGATTCTGGAGGTCATCCACGAGATCGTGCCCGACGAAGACCTGAGCAATCTCGACCCGGATGTCCGCATACGGGACCAGATCGAGATGGATTCGATGGATTTCCTGGACATTGTCATGGAGCTGCGAAAGCGCTACAGCATCAACGTGCCCGAGGACGACTACATGAAGCTGTCAACGCTCAACAGCTCCGTGGCCTACCTCGAGCCCCTGATGAAAGACATCTAGCCCGTATCACGGGCAGGAATTCCGTATCATTCCGGCTTGTCCCTCTCGAAGGACCAAGGCAGTTGCGAGTTTCTCCTCTTGCAGGACAGGGGAGAAACTTTTCAATGGAGCACAGTGACCAGCCGGGAGACTGCCGGCGGCGGCCCGGCCGACAATCCGCGGGCACCGGTGGACGCTTCTTCGCAACCGGGCGCAACGTGCCATTCGCGGGTAATGAATGGAGGAAAAGTGAAGTCCGGTGGGCTCGAAGCTGTTGACAGCCACGCCTGCAAGTGAGATAGTACGACATGGTTTTCATGATACCCCGGACCACCCCTGCACGCGCACATCGGCGGACAGCGGATGAACGTGTCCCGGGTACGCCGGGGGCTGCATTGACGGCATACTGAAATGCGCTACGCCAACGTCTGCGTCGAATCATTCGGGTACGAGATCCCCGACACGGTCATCACGTCGCTCAGCCTGGAGGAGAGACTGGCGCCCGTCTATGAGAGACTCGGCCTCTCCTACGGTCGCTTCGAGATGATGACGGGGATTCGCGAGCGGCGCTTCTGGGACGAGTCCACGCGTCCGAGCGAGGTCAGCGCCAAGGCAGCGGAGAGGGCCATCCTGGGGTCGGGGCTCGACAGAAACGACATCGAATGCCTTCTTCACACATCCGTGTGCCGTGACTACCTGGAGACGGCGACCGCTCTGGTCGTCCACGAGCTGCTGGGTTTGCCCGCGACGGCAACTACGTTCGACATATCGAATGCATGCATCGGCTTCGTCAACGGTATGGTGACACTGGCTAATATGATCGAACTGGGTCAGGTGAAGGCAGGTATCGTCGTTGGCAGCGAGAGCAGCAGACGGCATACGGAGGCGGCCATAAGGGACATCCTGAACGATCCTGCCGTCACCAGAGAGACGCTCAAACCCTCGTTTGCCTCCCTTACCCTGGGGTCGGGAGCGGTGGCGGCCGTGCTGACCCACTCCTCCATCTCAAAGTCCGGCCACAGGCTCGTGGGCGGGGCAGTGCGCACCGCCTCACAACACAACGGCCTCTGCCGCATACCGAATGACACCTGCTTCTTCGACCCGAACGGCTGCCCCAGCATGCACGCTGACTTCGGCGGCATCCTCACCAACGGACTGGCGCTCGCAGCCGATACATGGAAGGCGTTCCGGCAGGAACTGCAATGGGGCAATGAAGATGTGAACAGGGTCTTCAGCCACCAGGTCAGTTCGATCCATCAAGAGATGGTGTTCCGCGCGCTGGGACTGGACAAGTCAAAGGGGTTCGCCACCGTGCACTACCTGGGGAACGTCGGGGCGTGTTCCCTGCCGATTTCTCTGGCGGTGGCGATTGAAGCGGGGCACATCAGGAGCGGTGACAAAGCCACCATGCTGGGGATCGGGAGCGGCCTCTCGTGCATCATGCTGGGCCTGGAATGGTAGCATCGGAAGATGCCCGGGCCGGTCGAACACATGTCAGAGATGAATAACGGCGCAAGAGTCGTAATCACCGGGGTGGGCCTCTCGGCACCCAACGGGAACAATCTCCGCGAGTTCCGCGCGAACCTGCTCGCAGGCAAGTCCGGGATCGGGACGATCGACGCCCACTACATGGGGGAGGTCATCGCGGGCACGTGTGACTTCGACGCGTCCAAGTATCAGACGAAGAAGGAGCTGCGCCGGGGGACGCGAGCGGGCTCCTTCGCGATCTACTGCTCTCACGAAGCAATCTCCGACGCCGGGCTGAACCAGGCATCTCTGGAGAAGTCCAGGATCGGAGTCTACGTCGGGATCACGGAGCACGGCAACGTGCAGACCGAGAAAGAGATCTACAACATAAAGCAGTTCGGCTACAACGTTGACCTCTGGTCCCACCACCACAGCCCGAGAAGTGTCGCCAACGAGCCTGCGGGCGAGGTAACCATGAACATGGAGATAACCGGCCCGCACTATACCCTGGGGGGCGCCTGCGCGGCGGGCAACCTGGCGCTGATACACGGAGTGCAGATGCTGCGCCTGGGCGAAGTGGACCTTGCACTGGCCGGCGGCGTTTCGGAGGTCGTTCACGCCTTCGGGATCTTTGCCAGCT
>CAZNMB010000051.1:1941-9059 GCA_964574095.1 uncultured Dehalococcoidia bacterium | reverse complement strand
CCGCCCAGCTCGAAGTAGGCGCCGGCGTAGGCCCTCATGCGGTCCACCACGTCGTGGTGGGAGTCGCTCGGACCGGGCACGACCTTGACGTTGAAGGCGATGTTGTTGGGCATGCGCGTGCGGTCCAGCCGAGCCACCGACCGGAGCTGGCTCGTGAGCGTCGCCCCAGCGCTGGCCGCCGGCGTCAGCCCCGGGGTGAAGGGCTTGCCCTTGCGGCGGCCGCTCGGCAGGGCGCCCGACAGCAGGCCGAAGGCCACGTGGTTCGACATGCTCCAGTAGCCGGGCGAGTAGGTCCCGCCGCGGTAGTGCTCCTGCGCCTGGTAGCGGTCGAGGACGAAGGCCTGGACCTGGTCGGCGATCTCGGCGCACAGCGCCTCGCCTTGCCCGAACTTCGGGACCTTGCGCCCGAGCTCGAGCGCCAGCGTCTCGTGGCCGACGAAGTCGGCCCGGAGAACCTCCTCGTCGTGGCCCCCGGGCCGCTCACGGGAGCCTACCTGCCCTCGTCAGGCAAGAACTCTTTCGTCGCCATCTCCCCGGCCACGGGCCTGTACGGCGACTCCTCGATAGGCGGCGCCTTCGGTGTCGAGCTCCGCCAGGCCGGAATCGACGTCCTCTCGATCGCGGGCAGGGCACCGGAGCTGTCGGTGCTTCTGATCGACAACGACGAGGCCTCGGTAGTCCCCATGCCCGAGCTGAAGGGCAGGAGCTGTCTCGAAGCCGAAAGGATGATCAAGCAGCGCCTGAGCATCGACGATCTCCACATCGCCGTCATCGGCGTCGCCGGCGAGAACATGGTCAAGTTCGCCTGCATCAATACCGACTGGGGCCGCAACGCCGGCAGGACCGGCCTCGGCGCCGTCATGGGCTCGAAGAACCTCAAGGCGATAGCCGTGCGGGGGGACAAGGACCTTCCCGTGCACGACCTGGCCGGGCTCGTCGCCGAGAACGACAAGGCCTGCGCGTACATGTACGGCCATGCCGATTTCAAGATGTGGCAGCAGCAGGGACTGATGCAGGTCATCAACTACGCGAACGGCAAGGGGATCCTGCCCACATACAACTTCAAGGAGGGCGTGTTCGACAGGCACGACAAGATCAACGGAGAGGCGATGCTCAGCGGCGGTTACAAGGTGAGCGACAGCGCGTGCTTCGCCTGTCCGATGTGCTGCAGCAACATATGCGCCGTGAGCAGCGGGAAGTACAAGGGCACCGCCGTGGAAGGGCCGGAGTACGAATCATGCGCCATGCTCGGGTCGAATCTCGGCATCGACAGCTTCCCCGCAGTTATTCGCGCCAACGAGCTTTGCGACGAGCTCGGGATAGACACCATCTCCGCCGGCGCCGTTGTCGGTGCCGCCATCGAGGGCTACGAGCAGGGTGTGCTGTCACTGGCCGATCTCGACGGCGTTGCCATAGGGTGGGGTGACGAAGACGCCATCATGGAGTTGATGAGGAAGATCGCCTACCGGGAGGGGGTCGGGGAAATCCTCGCCGGCGGCGCCAGGGGCATCATCGAGAAATGGCCCGCCATGGACAAGGTCATGCTCCACGTCAGGGGCCTCGAGCAGTCAGCCTACGACAGCCGTCCCAGCCTTTCGATGGCGCTGGCCTATGCCACATCCGACATCGGAGCGCACCACGCGCGGGCATGGACGATCTCCAAGGAACTCGCAGCCGGCGACGGCTGGTCGGATGACGAGAGGGTTGACCTCGTGATCTATCACCAGACGCTGCGCCCGCTCTTCGACATGCTCGGCGTTTGCCGCCTGCCCTGGATCGAGCTTGGTCTCAGCGAAAGGCACTACGAGAGCTTCTACAGGTACGTGACCGGCGACGACGCGTCGCTCGAGGAACTGCTCAAGCTCTCGAACGACATCTACGACCTGACGCGCCTGATCAACGCCCGGCTCGGCTCCAGCGGCAAGGACGACACCCTGCCCTACAAGGTCTGGGCCAGGCCGCCGCATTCGGGCCCGACCGCGGGGAAAGCGGTGAACCGGGAGGCTTTCGAGAAGATACGCTCGCTTTACTATCAACGTCGCGGCTGGGATGAGAACGGCCTGCCGCCGGCGGGTATCGAGAAGAAGTTCGACGACTAGCCCCGGCCGCTGAAGGAGCAATCTGATGGCAACCAGGACCTTCGCGCTGCTTCTCCTTGTCGCTCTCGCTCTCTCGCTCGCCCTGAACGCAGGCTGCGGCGGCGGGGAGGTGGAATCGCTTCCGTACGGCCCGCCGCAGGCCCAGCTCCCCGAGGACGAAGGCGCTCATCCCGAAGCGGGCGTCGAGTGGTGGTACCTGAACTCGCTCCTCACCGACGCCGAAGGTCACGAATACGGGGCGATGGCGGCCTACTTCAATGCCGGCCTCAAGATCGTCTCGATCTCGGACCTCACAGGCGACCGCTACTACCCTGAAGTCACGTTCGGAATCCCCGACTACGCCGAAGGCGCGCTCGACCTCCGATGGGGCAGCGAGGACCGCTGGCATCGGACCGATGCCGACCCGCTGTCGTACAGTCTGGAGGCGCGCGGGGGCAACGTCAGCCTCAGCCTGGGCCTCGTCTCGGAGAAGCCACCGCTGCTGGTCGGCGGGGACGGCCTGATCGAATGGACTGATTCGAGCTCGTACTACTACTCTCTCACCCGCCTCGACGTGGACGGCCGGATCGAGCTGGCGGGGAGAGGCATTGACGTTTCAGGTACCGGCTGGATGGACCACCAGTGGATGGACTCGCTGAGCGACAGCGGGTGGGACTGGTTCTCGGTGCAGTTGGACAACGACACCGACCTCATCTTCTGGCGGATCGTGGCCCCCGACGGCCCGGTCACGTCCCGCGACCTCACGGTCATGTTCCCCGACAACTCCATCTACCACACGCTCGACATATCGCTGGAGAAACTGGACTCGTGGGTGTCGCCGGACTCGGGCCGCGAGTACGGGACCCTGTGGCGGCTCGAGGAAGAGACGTACGGCCTCGACCTGCAGATCGTGTCCCTCCTGCCCCAGGCCGAAATCAGGGTCTTCGAGGACTTCGAGGGGATGGACTTCGACTTCTGGGAAGGTGCCACCGCCGTATTCGGCACCTTCGATGGAGAGGCGGTCACGGGCACCGGCTACGCCGAGCTTGTACGTCCCCCGACCGGTGTGCCCGGGGGCGGGCCCAACCCGTGGCAGTAGCACCGCCGCTGCTGCTCACACTCCCATCATCCCGAGCACGAAGTTGTTGATCGGATTGGCCAGCATCAGCCCGCCGTCCACGACAATGGTCTGCCCGGTGATGTAGCCCGCGCCCGGCGAGGCCAGGAAGGCCGTCAGGTGGGCGATATCCTCGGGCGTGCCCCACCTTCGTATCGGTATCCGATTGTAGAAGTCCGGACAGGCGTCCATCAGCATCTGGCCCATGGGGGTCGCGATGACGCCCGGAGCGATGGCGTTGACCGTGATCCCCCGGTGCCCTACCTCGAGAGCCAGCGTGTGGGTGAAGCCGATGATGGCCGCTTTCGCCGCCGAGTAGTGTATACCCAAGACCTGGCCACCAACGCCGTCGATGGAAGAGATGTTGACTATCCTGTCGCCCTCGGTCATCGACCCCAGCACGGCCCGGGAGAAGAAGAACGTGCCGTTGCAGTGCACGTCCAGCGTCCGCTGCCAGTCCTCCGTCAGCATGTCGCCGAGGAAGTTGTTGCCCACGAACATGCCAGCGCAGTTGACCAGGATGCCCGCAGCGCCAAGGCCGCTCTCCACTTCCTTCACCACCCGGCCGGCTGCCTCCTCATCGCTTACGTCACACTGAATGGCCAGAGCCCTGCGGCCGGAGCCTTCGATCTCCTTCGCCACAGCGCTCGCGCCTTCGAGGTTCATGTCCACAATTGCCATGCTCGCCCCCTCGCCCGCAAGCTCGAGAGCGATGGCCCGGCCGATGCCGGACGCCGCCCCGGTAACCAGTGCTACCCTGCCGGACAGTCTCCCTTCCATAATATGCCGTCCTTTCTCCACTGATCGCGGGGAGTGCCGGAAGGTCAGCCCCCGCGTGTTCTCCCGAAGTACGCAGCCAGACACACCGCCGCCACCAGAGCGCCCAGAAACACCATCAGAGCCGATCGTGTCAGGCCGAGGGCGAAGTCGCCAACACCGGAGACCAGCGCATAGCCGATCGCGAAGTTGGACAGCCCCCACATGACGTTCACCACCGGGCGTGATTCCCCGACGCCGGGTGGCGAGGCGAATGGACTCGGGAACCTTCTGCCGGTTATGCCCTCGACGAAATGAGGGACTCCGTTTGCCAGGAAGGCCCCGGCGAAGAGATACGCCAGGTACGCATACCACTCCACGTGCTCCTCCGGGCCTGAGCTGCACCGGCTGCCCCGGGCATGACGGCGCCGAGGCTTGCGGCGGTGCCTGCATTCTACTACCGGGCAAATCGAGGGTCAATCGAAGCGTTTGACACGTACGCTGCGCTTCTGATAACCTCAGTTCAAGGTCGGCGAGTTCGGAACAGCTTCGCCCGCTGCTCTACAGACCTGATCACGAAACGTCATGGTGGCCGATACCACAAGCCTGCCGCTGTTCCTGCTCTCCGTCTTCGCCATATCCACGACCGGCGCCATGATGCCGGGACCGGTCACCGCACTTACCGTTGCCCTGGGTTCGCGACATAGAGCGGCCGGGGCGCTGATCGCCGTCGGACACGGGCTGATCGAGGTGCCTGTCATCCTGCTGATCTACTTCGGCCTCGCCAGCTTCATGGACCTCGACCCCGTGAGGATCTCGATAGGCATTGTCGGGGGGGCCGTACTTCTCTGGATGGCGCTGCGACTGTTCAGGAACACGCCTGCGGTCCCAGGAGCACAGGCGGAGCAGGCGCACGGCTCGGTGATCGCGGGACTGGCGCTGACGGTGGCCAATCCCTACTTCTTCGTCTGGTGGGCGACCGTGGGCGCGGCCCTGATCGTGAGCGCCCGCGATTTCGGCGGCCCCGGTGTCGCGGCCATGGGCGCGACGCACTGGCTGTGCGATTTCGGCTGGCTCCTGCTCCTGTCCTGGGTCGTGTTCAAGTCCAAGCGCCTGTGGACGGAGAAGGTGAACCGCGTGGTGTTCGGCGTCTGCGCGGCCATACTCGCCGGATTCGGGACGTGGTTCGTCGTGTCAAGCATCAGGCTGGCGGTCTCGGGCTAGGAATCCGGCCCGCCGCCGGCATCGGGCTCCGCGAACGACGAAGGGCAGGCGCCGCCAGGCGGCACCCGCCCCCGCACAGACCCTGTCAGTCCGGTCTCCTCAGCGCTGGGAGAGTGTCCGAGAAACCAGTGAGCCGGGTAGCCTGGAGCATCTGCTCCAGGCATGGTTGGAGCGGATGCTCCAACGCACCCATATCTCGGAGAGCCTCCTAGTGCCCGCTGAGAGAGAAGCGGTGTATGGTGAACATCGACTTAGACTTGCTCAGCCACTCGTGTTCCTCCTCCAGCAAGTCGAGGTGCCCCTGCTCCACCTTGCTCAGCTTCTCGAACATGGCCTTGCCGTCTTTGTCCGACGTGTTCCTGGCGAGATCGGCGTAGAACTTGGCCGCCGTCCTCTCCGCTTCGATGGCCTGCCTCAGCACCTCCATCTCCGGGACATCGGCCTTGAGCTCGCCCCTGGTCTCTGACGATGATGGCAGCTCCGAGCACTCGATCGGGTGCGAGATGTCCCCATATGTGCACCACCCCTCCTCCGTGAGCCACGCCCCGCCTTTCTTCACATTCTTCAACTGCTGTTCCAGAATCCTGATGTGACCCAGCTCCTCCGAGGCCAGCCAGGACAGCATCTTCCTGCCGTTGTCGTTTGTCGATCTGGCGGCGGCATCGTCGTAGTACTGGCGGGCCTCTTTCTCCCTCTTGATGGCGAGGGCCAGAGCCTCCTGTTCATTCATCGTCCCTTCCTCCTTTCAAAGCGTCCTTCGGACCTTGTACCGCCTCATGCTGAGCGAGTTGGACACGACACTCACGGAGCTGAATGCCATCGCTATCCCCGCGATTATCGGGTTGAGCAGAAAACCGGTGAAAGGATACAGGATCCCGGCGGCGATGGGGATGCCCACGGAGTTGTAGAAGAAGGCCCAGAACAGGTTCTGCCTGATCTTGCGCATCGTGTAGGCGCTGAGATCGAGTGTGCGGGCGACGTCCCTCAGGTCATCCCTCACCAGGACTATCCCGCCAGCTTCGATCGCAACGTCCGTCCCGGAGCCTATGGCGATGCCGACGTCCGCCTGGGCCAGAGCCGGCGCGTCGTTGACGCCGTCCCCGACCATCGCCACCAGATGGCCCTGCTCCTGCAGACTCCTCACCTCGGCAGCCTTGTCCTCGGGCAGCACCTCGGCAAGGACGCGGTCGATTCCCAGACTGCGCGCAGTGCTTTCGGCGCTCCTGCGGTTGTCCCCGGTGATCATGATGACCTGCTTGCCGCGCTGCTTGAGCCAGGACACTGTCTCCGCTGCGGAGTCCTTGGCCGTGTCCGCTATCCCTATCACCCCCACGACTTTGCCGTCCGTCGCCACCAGAACCACTGTCTTGCCTTCCGCCTCCAGCCGGGCTACTGCCTCCTCAGCAGCCCCCGTCTCGACGCCCCTGTCGGCGAGCAGCCTCCGGTTCGCCACCAGGACAGTTGTCCCGTTGTAGCCCGCCTCAACCCCCTTGCCCGGTATCGCGGTGAACGTCTCCACCTCCGGGACCGAGATTCCGTCCTCCTCCGCCCTGCCGACAATGGCCTCGCTGAGGTGATGCTCGGAGCGCTTCTCGGCGGCGGCGGCCATCGTCAGGATATCCTTCGTCGAAACGGGATTGGACACGGGGACGACGTCCGTGACCCTGGGCTGCCCTCTCGTCAGTGTCCCCGTCTTGTCGAACACGATGGTGTCAACCTTGCCCGCCCGCTCCAGGGTCTCCGCGTCCCTGATGAGGATGCCGTTCTCCGCGCCCAGGCCCGTACCCACGATCACTGCCGTGGGGGTGGCCAGCCCGAGCGCGCAGGGACAGGCGACTATGATCACGGCGATGAACGCGGTGATCGCGAAGACAGCCCCCGATCCCGAGCCGAACCAGGCGGCAAACGTCACCAGCCCGATCGCCAGGACGGCCGGAACGAAA
>CAZNMB010000051.1:0-1841 GCA_964574095.1 uncultured Dehalococcoidia bacterium | reverse complement strand
GCCGAACCAGGCGGCAAACGTCACCAGCCCGATCGCCAGGACGGCCGGAACGAAATACGCGGCGACCCTGTCGGCCAGCCTCTGGACGGGGGCCTTGCTGCCCTGTGCCTCCTCCACCAGCCGCACGATCTGCGCGAGGGCGGTGTCCGCGCCGACCCTGCCGGCCCTGAACTTGAGCCAGCCGCTCTTGTTGATGGTGCCCCCGACGACCTCATCGCCTACGCCCTTCTCCACGGGAATGCTCTCGCCGGTCAACAGTGACTGGTCCACGGAGGAGCTGCCTTCGAGCACCACTCCGTCCACCGGGACACGACCCCCCGGCTTGACAACGAGCACATCGTCGACCACCACCTCCTCGACCGGTACTTCATGCTCCTCCCCGTCCCTGACCACGAGTGCCGTAGCCGGCTGGAGCTCGAGCAGCTTGCGGATCGAGGCCGAGGCCCGTCCCTTCGCCATGGCCTCGAGCATCCTGCCGAGGAGGATGAACACGATGAGCAGCCCGGCGACCTCGTAGTAGACGTCGTCCAGCCCATAGCCCGCATGATCGGTCCAGATCAGTATCGAGGCGGCGAGACTGTAGAGGAACGCGGTCCCGGTGCCGAGCGCGACCAGGGTGTCCATGCTGGCGCTCCGGTTCTTGACCACCGACCTGATCCCGACGGTGTAGAACTGGTATCCGACCGCGATGATGGGGATGGTGAGCAGTAGCTCCAGCAGCGCCATGCCTCCGTCCGAAAGAGACGGGATAGGCAGCCCGACGTGGTGCCCCATGGCGAACCAGAGCAGCGGGACCCCGAAAGCGGCGGCGGTGGCGAACTTGATCTTCAGCGTCCTGATGTCCCGCCGCCGCGCCTCCTTCTCCCTGTCGAGAGTAGTCTCATCGACAGGCGTGTACCCGGCGTCCCGGATCGCTTTCTTGATCGCCTCGCGACTGGTGAGCGCCGGATCGAAGCGAATGACCGCCTTCTCGTTGGCGTGAAGCTCGCTGGACAGCACGCCCTTCACCGCCTTCAGGGCCGCATCCACCGTGCCGACGCAGTGCGCGTTGTCCATCCCGATGACGGTGAGCTTGAGGGAGTCCGCGTCCTCCTTGACGACGTCATAGCCGGCGTCCCGCACGGCCTGCTCCAGAGACTCCGGACCCGTGCTGCCGGGATCGTACTCCACGTACGCCTTCTCGTTGCCGAAGTTGACCGCGGCCGTGGAGACTCCCTTCACTCCTCTCAGTGAGGTCTCGATGGCCGAGGCACAGGCGGCGCAGTGCATGCCTTTGAGGCTGAGCACGGCCTTCTCGCCCGCCGGGCGCCCGCCTTCATCGTCAACGGCGCCGGTCTCGCCGGGCGGGGGCTCGATCACCCCGCGATCAGTCAGGAACTTCGTCCTGCATCCGGGACTGCAAAAGTAGTAGGTCCGGCCCTCGTACTCAGCGCTGAGGGCGGTCTTCTCGTCTACCTCCATCCCGCATATCGGGTCTGTAGCCATGTCCGCCTATCCCATTCCTTGTCTCGTGCCCCGGACTACTCCTGTTGCCAGTTCCGCACCGCCGTGACTCCCGTCACGATGACACATTCGCCGCCGACGGCGCGGCAGCGCTTCTATGTCATTCCTGCGAAAGCAGGAATCCAGGCCAAGAGAACCGGTGGATTCCCGCCTGCGCGGGGATGACAGATGGAGAGGTGCCGCCCTGGAACACCGGAGAGCCGATCCGCCGGCAGTCGCACCACCTGCGACTCAACTACTAAGCGACCTTCTTCGCCATCGTCCTGCCGAAGTCGAAGCACCTCTGCAGCTCGTCCGACTCGGGCACGAACTTGATGGCGAGGTCCGACTCCACGATC
>CAZNMB010000050.1:866-9061 GCA_964574095.1 uncultured Dehalococcoidia bacterium | reverse complement strand
GTCACCCGGTGCCCCCGCAGGGCGGCCACTCTCGCCGCCTCGACACCGGCCGGCCCGCCGCCGACCACGAGCACGCGCTTGCGGGTAGCGGCGGGTGACTCGGCAGGGTACTCGTGCTCCCGTCCCAGCCTCGCGTTGACGCTGCAGTAGACCGGAGGCGAGTCCGAGGCCTCGATGCAGCGGCAGCAGTTCATGCACGGCCTGATGTCGGCAAGCCTCCCCTGCCTGGCCTTGTTCGGCAGGTCCGGGTCGGCGAGCAGGGCCCGCGCCATGTAGACCATGTCCGCCTTGCCCTCGGCCAGCACCCTCTCGGCGACGAGGACGTCCTGGATTTGAGTGCCGGCGGCCACGGGGATGCTCACCGCCTTCTTCACGGCCTCCGCCATGTAGGCCCAGGCTCCCTGCGGAACGTCCGTCTGTATGATCGGGACCCGGGCGTTGTGCCAGCCCGACATTATGTCAATTTCATGGATGCCCGCCTGCTCCAGCATCCGGGCCATCCTCGCCGTATCCTCGACCGTGTACCCGCCATCGAGCAGATCGGCGCCGCTGAGGCGGCAGGTGTAGGTGAAGTCCGGCCCCGCCTTCTGCTTCATGTTCTCGACTATCTCGAGAAGGAACCGCATGCGGTTCTCCAGGCTGCCGCCGTACCCGTCCGTCCTCTTGTTCGTCAACGGGGAGAGGAACTGGGTTATCACGTAGCCCACGCTGGCTATCACCTCAACGGCATCGAAGCCCGCCTCGCGTGCCCGGCGCGCGCCGTCGCCATAGGCCTCCACTATCCGGCGTATCTCGTCCACGGAAAGCGCCCTGGGCATCATCGGCTCCCAGGGCCCGCCCATCCGGAACGGGGTGCCCGGACGCCCCGAGAGGGAGACTCCCGACGGCCCGACCACCTCGACAGGACCGTCGCCGAACGCCCAGCTATAGCCCACGCCCATCTGAGCGTACATCCTGGCCCCGTGAGCGTGGACGGCCCCGGTTATCTCCCTCAGGCGTCCGATGAGGTGGTCGTCGTACAGCGCCAGCATGGGGTCCTGGACCAGCCTGGTTGCGGTGCAGCTCGTACCGATGATGGCCGCGCCGCCTTTCGCCCGCTCGACGTAGAAGGCCTTCAAGCGCCTGACCACGTCGTCTTCCGATTCCGGCGGCACCACGGCCATGGCCGGCATCTTTATCCTGTTCCTCAGCTCCAGGTTGCCGACGCGTATCGGTTCGAACAGCCTCTTCAGTCGTGCCATTGCCACCTCCCGAGTACAGGGGCACGGCATGCCGTGCCCCTGCGCGGACGACTCGACATCCGGCGAGGCACCGGCGGAGGGGCGGCACGCCGCCATCATTATGGCCTTCCCGCCTCTCCAAGTCCAGACTGGGCCGCTTCACCCTCGGGGTAAGGCGTGTCATGCCCCCGCGTTGACACCCCGTCCGCGCTACTCTATGCTACCTGTGCATACTTGCGGCGACCTGTACAAGATGGCGAACGTCAGACCGGCAACCGAGCAGGACATCCCCCGCATCCTGGAGCTCTACGATGAGCTGGCCACCCGCGGCGAGCCGGCGGACACGGTGCCGGGTCCCGCCCCGGACAAGGCGCGCCGCGTGTTCTCCGAGATCAGCGCCGACCCCAGACACGAGGTCTTCGTCGCCGAGGACGGCGGCCGCGTGGCAGGCACCATCCTCCTGCTCACCGTGCCCAACCTCTCCCACGGCGGCACCCCCTGGGCCATCGCGGAGAACCTGATAGTCACCGAAAGTCAGCGGCGCAGGGGCATCGGCAGGATGCTGCTGGAACACGTCATCGCCAGGGCCAGGGAGAAGGGGTGCTACAAGGTCCAACTGTGGAGCAGCACGAGCCGCAAGGAAGCGCACGGGCTCTATGGCTCCCTCGGCTTCGAGGCGTCGGCCTACGGCTTCCGCCTCTACTTCTGACGGCGGGGAGGCACCTGACATGGGCGACGGCGCGACCATGAAGATCGCCGGCGTGCAGATGGAGCCCAGGCTCCTCGACAGGGAGCGGAACCTGCAGAGATGCCTCGATTTCGCCCGGACGGCCGCCGCGGAGGGCGCACGGCTGATCATATTCCCCGAGTGCGCTCTGACAGGGTACGTGTTCCACAGTCTGGAGGAGGCGCTGCCGGCCTTCGAGACCATCCCCGGGCCGAGCACGGAGATGATCGCCGGTGCCTGCCGGGAGCTGAACGTGTATGTCGTGCTCGGCCTGCTGGAGGTGGACGGCGACAGGCACTACAACGCCGCGGCCCTGATCGGCCCCGGGGGGCTCGCGGGCACGTACCGCAAGGTCCACCTCCCCTATCTCGGGATCGACCGCTTCCTCGACGGCGGGGGCTCGGAGCCGGCCGTCTTCGACACGGAGATCGCGCGGATAGGCATCGGAATCTGCTACGACGCCATGTTCCCCGAGCACGCGCGGGTGCTGGCCCTTCAGGGGGCGGACATCCTCGCGCTCCCCACGAACTGGCCTCAGCGGAGGGAGTTCATTCCGGAGCACGTGATCCCGGCACGGGCGGTGGAGAACCGCATCTTCGTCGCGGCAGTGAACCGTGTCGGCCGCGAGCGCGGCGCCCGGTTCATCGGGCACAGCGTCATCGCCCACTGCGCCCGGGGTGCGGCGCTCGCCGCCGGGGGGCCTGACGAGGAGACGATCATCTACGCCGAGATCGATCCGGCCCTGGCCCGGGAGAAACACGTGGTCATCGCTCCGGGGGAGTTCGAGTTCGACGTTCTGCGGGACCGCAGGCCCGGGCTGTACGGCGCCATCACCAGGCCGGTTCCCCCGGGGTGAGATCGCAGCCGGGAACGCCGACCGTACCAGGGATGCCGCTATGGAGAAGTACCTCAGGCCCACCGAGGTCATCGACTGCGACGCGCCGGCGATAGGAGCCGCAGCCGAGACCGTGACCGGTGGTCTCGACACTGACCGGGAGAAGGCGGTGGCGCTCTTCTACTTCGTGAGAGACGGGATCAAGTTCAACCCCTACTCCGCCGGGGATCTGCGCGAACACAACAAGGCGACCGTGGTGCTCAAGCGGGGCCACGGGTTCTGCTACCAGAAGGCGATACTCCTCGCCGCCCTGGCTCGCTCCGTTCGCATACCGGCCCGGCTGGGGTTCGCGGACATCAGGAACCACCGGCTGTCCGACAGGTTCCTGGAGAAGATGTTCGGCAACAACGTGCTCGTGTTCCACGGCTGGACCGAGATGCTCATCGACGGCCGCTGGCTGCGCGCCACTCCGGCCTACGACCTGGAGATGTGCCGGCAGCACGGCTTCATCCCGGTGGAGTTCGACGGCACGGCGGACGCGAGACTCCACACACACACGCAGGACGGCGGAAGCCACATAGAGTACATCCGCGAGCGCGGGCACTACGACGACCTGCCCTGGGAGGAGATTCTCAGCGCGCATGCCGAACTGCTGGCCGGCACGGGCGTGGACGCAGACGTGTTCATGGCGAAGTGGAAACAGGGCTAGCGGCCGGGCGCCGGACAGGGGGACGAACGCAGGCCGAGGACGCTAGCGGCAACCCGCGCGGCGTCCTTACTTGGTGAAGGCGTTGCGGCGCATCCCGGCGCGGAGCGTATTTCGAGTCAGTGGGATAGTCCGGCGCTGGTTCGACGTCTCGCCCGCCTGGCTGGCGGGGGCGACCTCGATGGAGAGCAGGCCGTCCCGCGCCGCTATGTAGACAGCGTGGGCCCGGTCGTTGGCGTTCAGCTTTCGCAGCACGGCACTGACGTGGTTCTTGATCGTCTGCTCGCTCGTGCCCAGAACGCCGGCTATCTGCTTGTTGGAATTGCCCTCGGATATGAGAGTGAGGACCTGCACCTCTCTGGCGGTTAGCGGTGCCGTGATGTCCTGCGCGTTCTTCCCGATCGCGGCGAACTCCTGGAACTCACGGAGAACGCGCCAGCTCAGCTCAGGCCTGCTCAACACAGCGTCGTTGATGGGGTACTCCCCGTCCGCCGCCCGCCTGATGGCCTCGACCATGTCGCCCGGCGCGCACTTCTTGCTCCTGAGATAGGCAACCGCCCCGCTCTTGATGGCCTCGAACAGTTCCTCGTCGTCATCAGCGGGATTGCTGCTGAGCACGATCACCTTCGTGCCGGGGAAGTGCCGCGAGATCCTCCGGCCCAACTCAAGCCCGTGAGATGCGCTGTGGCCGAGGTCGAGAAGCACCACGTCCGGGGAACGCTGCATGATGCCTGTCATCGTCTCACTGCCGTCGTCGCCAAGATCGCAGTCCACCACATCCAGCACTTCCGGCGTGCCCTGCGCGCACAGCATTTGCCGTATCCCCGACCTGGAGAACACGTCGTCGCTGGCTATCATCACAAGTATTCTGCGCATTCCCGATCACCCACCTTCCACAGCCGGCGCCGTGATTCGCTCGCGGACTTCGCGCCAGACCAGTTCTGGTACCACGCTAGCACACATGTAATAGCCGGACAATGGTTCTTTCGGGCGGTCTCCAAGGGGAAAAAGGTACTGGCGACGCGTCGGGAGCTCCCGTTTGCTCACCGTGCGCGTGACACGCGCGGCGGCAGCATGAGGGCCTTCGTGCCCGGTACGAGCGTTCGCCTGGCGAGGCGGGCCACGCCCGAAGCCGTCACATAGGAGTCGAGCGGCTCCCAAAGCCTCTCGAACGCCCGCACGATCTCGGGGTCGAACTGCTTTCCCGCGCACCGTACCAGCTCATCGATCGCCTGCTGATGGCTCATCTTCTCGCGGCGGTAGGGACGGGGCGACGTCATGGCATCGTACGCATCGGCCACGGCGAGGATGCGGGCATCCAGCGGGATATCAACGCCCGCCAGTCCCGCCGGATAGCCGGTCCCGTCGTAGCGCTCGTGGTGATGCTGGATGGTGGGCAGGCATCCGCTGAGTGCCTTGATGTGCTTCAGTATCGCGACACCGAACCTGGGGTGTTCGCGTATGGCAAGCCACTCCTCGTCGCTGAGATGTCCCGGCTTCACCAGAATGCTGTCCGGGACGCGAATCTTGCCGATGTCGTGCAGCAGCGCCGATGCTTTGACCTCGGTGAGCTTCTCCGCGGGGAAGTTGAGCGCCTGGGCGACATATACGGCGTACTCGCTCGTCTTCTTCGAGTGCCCGTACGTGTTGGCGTCCTTGGCGTCCACAGTGGCCGCGAGAGCGTGCACGGCGCTCAGGATTTCCGATTCGCGCTCGGAGTCGTTGCCATTGGAGTGTGCCGCTGCCGCCTCGGAGGCGAGAGCTATCTGGTTTCGGCCCTTCTGCTTGCTCAAGTAGAGCGCGCGGTCCGCCGCGCGCAGGACCATCTCGCGGGCAACGCCATCGGTGGGCCACGCGGCTACGCCCATGCTGCAGGTAATGGCGATCCCCTTTGACTCCATCTCGCACTCTATCCTCTTCCGGATCCTCTCCGCCACGTGACAGGCGTCATCCAGCGACGACTCCGGCAGGACGACGGCAAACTCATCACCGCCGTAGCGGAAAGCCATGTCCACTCCCCTGATCGAGTCCTTGATGTGAGACGCGATCTGCCTCAGGACCTCATCTCCGGCCAGGTGGCCGAACGCGTCGTTGTAGGACTTGAACAGGTCAACGTCAAGGAAGATCAGCGAGAGCACGCTTCCGAACCTCGAACACCGTTGTATCTCCTCCTCCAGGCGCTGATGGAAGTAGCCGTGGTTGAGCAGCCCGGTCAGTTCGTCGATGTGCGCCCTCTCCTTCGTTTGAGCGTAGAGCTGGGCGTTGCCCAGGGCGGCGGCCGATTCGGTGCCGACTGTTGCCAGAAGATCGACGTCGTCCATCGAGTACGGCCGGCCCGACTGCTTCCGGCCAACGGCGAGAATCCCCACCAGCTTCCCCTGGCTATTCAGCGGCACGAAGAGGCTGATGCCCAGCGCCCTGATGGCATCTCTTTCCTCACCTGACAGGCCCTTGAACTCCGAATCCACTTCAAGGCACTCGCAGGACAGCGGCCTGTCGTTCGCCGCGAGCCAGCCTACTATGGGGCTCCGGTTGCTCAGCATCACTCGCGGCACCGCGTCGGACGCGCTCAACCGATTGGAGTATTCGGCGGCGAAGTCACCGTTGGCGGCGAGAAGCAGACTCACGTAGGAAGCATTCACAGCCTTTGGAATGCCCTGGAGCAAACCCTCCGCCAGCTGCGTCAGGCTGAGGACGTTCCCCATTCGTCTGGGAAAGGCGAGCACCGCCTGCCGATGGGAGAGTCGGGCCCCGTAGAGGAGGCGGTCCACCTTTCTCTGGACAGGCCCCCGCACTGCGATCAGCAGCCACGGCAGGATGAACACCATGCCCGCGGCGGCAGCGATAGTGGCGGGAGCCCTCCAACTGGCGGAGAAGTAGTGAAGGCCAAGGAAGCTGGCCAGATACAGAGGAGCCACGAGCAGGCTTGCCGACAGGAATACCAGACCCTTCCTCGCGGCCGCCCTGAAGTCGGGAATGTCTCGCGCGCCCAGAACGCACGTGATCAATACGGCGTTGCCCGCGTGTCCGAGGTGCTCAACCGGATACGCCAGCAGGGAAGGCGCGGCGACCCCGACGCTGGACACCCCTGCGAGCAGGGCCCCCACCGCGAGATAGGCGGCCCTGTTGCCGGTCTGGGCATCCGTCGAGCCCCGATACATCTGCACCAGGTAGAGCACGGGCAGGGCCGCAAACCACCCGGCCCCTGCAATCAAGACATAGCGCGCGGAGCCCTGGAAGACTCCGGCGGCGGCCCCCTCCGCTCCCGCGGCGACCTGGGTCGCGTACCCCCTCGCGGCCATGACCGCAAGCGCCACGACCAGCGCGTAGCCAAGGACTGCCCAAGTGACCACGCGCCGGCGAGTCAGGGCACACGCGAACTGGCCGTAGGCGACGACCGCCCACGCCCCCGCGACGGGCACGAACCATGCCAGTACCGCCGACTGGTCCGGGAAGTAGCCGGAGTGGAGAGCGAGGCTGCCGAGGGCCCATGCCGCGGACGACAGCAGATACACCAGCAGGAAGGGACGCGCGGGAATCCGCTTGGACAGCAGGACTATGACCGGCAGAATGACGAGGACCGGAAGGGCTGCAAGCGGTATGACGGTGTAGATGTTCATGTCCGTTGACCCCGCGCACCGCCACGAGTGCACGACACAGCGTGTGACACAGGTGCAACCATTATGCTGCAAACGTGCTGGGGGTCAATACTACGATCGTAACCAAGCTGAAAGTACTATCGCCTTGACCGGACCTCATCAAAGCGGTGCGGTCAAGGGAAGGGGGAACGTGGGGCGGGCAGGCGACGCGATGGTGCGACGCGAGGACGCGAGGTCGATATCCGGGGAGGGGCAGTCACCGCCAACCCACCCTTTTGGGGGATGCCGTCGAGCCGCGAAGCGGCTAGTGCTTTACCAGCAGTTTCCTCACAGCCTGCCCGAGGCCCTCGATGGTCAGGGAGTACATGGGGAAGACGCTCCGGATCATCCGGACCGTCGTATGGTTCCAGTTCTGCTCGCCCTCGACGTTGAGCCAGACGCAGTGCGTGAAGTGCTCCTCGATGCGCTTGAGCCACGTGATGCCGGGCGTCTCGTTGCGCTCGTAGTAGTTGATCGCGCCGTGCCTCTCCGTCAGCTCGTAGGGAGACATCGTGGCGTCGCCCACCAGTATCACCTTGAAAGTCGGATCGAGGGTGCGCAGCAGATGGTCGGTGCTCGTGGACTCGCGCCTGGTCATGTCCTGATACAGGTTGTCGTAGACGCAGTTGTGGAAGTAGTAGTAGCGAAACTCCTTGAAATGAGTGCTCCGGTGGGCCGCCGAGAAGAGCAGGCTGCAGAGGCGGACGTAGGGCTCCATCGACCCGCCCACGTCCATCAGCAGCAGCACCCTGGCCGCGTTCTTGCGGCTTCGCTGCCAGATGAGCTCGATATCCCCGCAGTTCTTGGCGGCGGCCTCGATGGTCCCGTCGAGGTCGAGCTCGTCCTCCGGGCCGAGACGGTTGAGCTGGCGCAGCCCCTTCAACGCCACCTCGATCTGGCGCACGTCGAGGGTGAGGTCGTGGCGTAAGTTCTGGAATCTCCTGTCGTAGGCCACCTGAACGGCGTGCCGCCCGCCCCCTTCACCACCGATCCGGATCCCGCCGGGGTTGGCCCCCGAGTGGCCGAAGGGAGACCTGCCGCCGCGGCCGATCCAGTAGTCGCCCCCGTC
>CAZNMB010000050.1:0-856 GCA_964574095.1 uncultured Dehalococcoidia bacterium | reverse complement strand
CTGCTCCTGGAGCCTCTTCTCCAGCTCGCGGATCAGATCTTCGAAGTCCATCTGGTCCATGAGGGCCAACTCCGCGTCACTCAGGCCCAGCCGGTTCAGGGGGTTCCGGAGCCACTCCAGCAGTTGCTCGGTGATTTCCGCCGGGGTCTCGATTCCCTTGAAGTACTCCTGGAAGGCCAGATCGTAGTGATCGAAGTAGGCCTCGCTCTTCACCAAGATCGCCCGCGCCAGGAAGTAGAACTCATCGAGGTTGCGGATGTACCCCCCGGCAAGGGCTTCCATGAGGGTCATCCACTCGGTGACGGAGACCGGTACCTTCCTCCTGCGGAGGAGGTAGAAGAAGTCCGTGAACATGGCTACCACTGCCGGCGGACGAGCGTGTCACCCACTCTGGTCATGCGCCGGTTCACGAAGTGGTCGTAGTCGGCCTCTTTCTTGAGGAGGGCGCCGAGGAAGGGGATCTCGGTGTACACCTTGTCGTCCGCTATCCCGCCGGCTATCAGGGCCTGAATCCAGTCTATGAGCTCGCTGGTCGAGGGCTTCTTCCGGAACTCCTCTACCCTTCTCAGCGAGTAAAAGGCCTTGAGGGCCTCACTCAGAAGCGTGTTCCTGATATCGGGGAAGTGCACCCGGACGATCTCCTCCATCAGCTCGGCGTCGGGAAACTCGATGTAATGGAAGATGCAGCGCCGCAGGAAGGCGTCGGGCAGCTCCTTCTCGGCGTTGCTGGTGATGACGGCTATCGGCCGGTGGATGGCGGAGACGGCCTCGTTGGTCTCGGTGATGTGGAAGGCCATCTCATCCAGCTCGTTGAGCAGGTCGTTGGGGAACTCGATGTCCGCCTTGTCGATCTCGT
>CAZNMB010000049.1:0-9221 GCA_964574095.1 uncultured Dehalococcoidia bacterium | reverse complement strand
CCAGTTCCTCGCTCCGGACAGCCGGAAGGGCGTTCTCGTGGCCAGCCTCGATCTGGACGCGCCCTCCAGCGATGTCGTGGGATCGCTGAAGCACATCGTCGAGAACGAAGACCACCTCACGCTGTCGCTGGCAGGCAACGAGATCATCAAGGACACGATCTGGGGCTACCTGGTCAGGATAATAACCATACTCATGCCCTGCGCTGTCCTTCTCGTGCTGCTGGTCTTCTTCTCGGTGCTCCGTAGCCGCCTGCTCACTGTGATGGCCTTTCTGCCGGCAGCCTTCGCCGGGCTCTGGACCTTCGGCACTGTCTTCTGGAGCGGCAAGGGGCTGGACATCGTCACGATCCTGAGCCCCCTCTTCATCATCGTCATCGGCTCCGCCTTCGGGCTCCACTACGTCAGCCATTTCCTGGAGAACTACCACAAGTACCCGGACAGGCGTCAGTTGACTATCGAGACGCTGCGCATGGTGGGCACCCCCATATTCCTGGCCGCCATAACCACCATGGCGGGCTTCGTGTCGCTCACCTGGGCAAAGGTGGTCCCGATGAGGGAGATGGGCATCTTCGTCACCGCGGGAGTAGGATACGCCTGTTTCATCGCGCTGTTCTTCGTGCCCGCTGTGCTGTCGAGAATACCTCTGCCGTCGAAGCTCCCCCAGACCAGAGAGAGCCGCATGGCCAAGTTCGTGCTGGCCGCGTCCAGGCAGAGGGCGCTGATTGTCCTGGTCTTCGCCGCCATAGTGGTCGCCTCCGCGGTGTACATCCCGAGGCTCGAGGTCGTGTCCAACCAACTGATGTTCTTCAAAGATGGCTCCGACATCAGGGTGAGTTCCGCCAAGGTGGAGGAGTACTTCGGCGGCGCGTCGCCGCTGACTGCCGAGATAGTATCGCCCAACGGGTTCGCCGACCTGCTCAATCCTGAGTTCGCCGCCAGAGTCCTGTCCACGGAGAGGGACATGGAGAACCTGCCCGGCATGAAGAGCGCCTTCTCAGTTGTCGATCTCATCAAGGGCGTGAACTTCATGACTACCGGGAACGACGCGTACCCGCAGGACCCGGCGGCGATACAGGGTCTCCTGACACAGATGAGCGGACAGGACCCCACCATGTGGGTCTCGAGCGACGGCATGCGCATGGTCATCAGGACCCAGGACTTCGAGTCCAAGGACATAGATGGACTGGAGGGGTTCGTTGCCGATCACAGCGACACGATCCGCGTAGTAACGGGAATGCCCCTGCTCTTCGACGAGATGAACAGACTGGTCGTCGAAAGCCAGTTCAGGAGCCTGGGCCTGGCCCTCGTCCTGATATTCCTGATGCTGCTGGTGACTCTGAGGAAGATCCGGGCCGCCGTCGTGGGCATGCTGCCCATCACCATCACCATCGTGGCGATTCTGGGCATGCTTTCCATCGCCAAGTTCAATCTCAACATCATGACCGCCAATCTCTCCGCTATCTGCATCGGCGTGGGCGTGGACTACGCGGTCCATCTGATCTCCGGCATTTACTACTTCCGAAGGAGCGGCATGGACGATGCGGAGTCGGTCGAGGCGGCCATCTCGAGCGTCTCCCGGCCGATTCTGGCCAACGCGCTCGGGCTGGCCATCGGCCTGTCGGTCCTCTTCTTCTCACCCATACGGCTTCATTTCCAGGCCGCGTCTATCATGTGGGTGGCGATGATCGTTTCCTCGATGGCAGCCCTTCTCCTGATACCCATCTTCTACAGAGGGAGAAAGCGGACCACGCCCAAGGGCGATACGTAGCCCGCCGCCCCCCGGCCACCCCATGTGCCCGGCTTTGACTTGCCGCGTACCCCCTGATACCATAGGCCCCACACTGGAGTGAACAATGGACAGAGAGCGATCGCAGGAACAGGTGATAATGACGACCTGCTCCAGCCACTGCGGCGGCGCGTGCGGCCTCAAGCTGTACGTCAAGGACGGGGTCATCACCCGGATAGAGACGGACGACGGAGAGGAGCCCCAGGCCAGGGCCTGCCTCAGGGGCCGGGCATACCGCCAGAGGGTCTACGACCCTGATCGCCTCCTCTATCCCCTTAAGCGGGTTGGCGAGCGCGGAGAGGGCAAGTTCCAGCGAATCTCGTGGGACGAGGCCCTGGATACCGTCGCCGGCGAGATCAAGCGGGTGAGGGATACCTACGGGCCGCAGGCGATAATACTCAAAACATCCGCCGGCGAGACGAACTTCGTGCATACCGCGGCCATGGCTGTGGACCGTCTGCTGTGCCTCGCGGGCGGGTACTCCGCGGCGTGGGGGTACTTCTCCTACGAGGGCGGCACGTTCGCCGAACTGACAACGTACGGGACGCTGTCCACTCAGAGCGCACGCGAGGACTTTCTCAACTCCCGCATGGTAATCCTCTGGGGGTGGAATCCAGCGGTCACGATTCAGGATACGAACACGACCTGGTGGCTGGCGCAGGCGAAGGAGGCCGGGTGCAGGATCGTCTCAGTCGATCCCAGGCACACTGAGACGACCGCCGCCGTGGCGCATCAGTGGATACCCATCCGCCCGGGCACGGACACCGCGATGATGCTCGCGATGGCGCATGTGATGATCCGAGAGGGCCTCCACGACCAGGCATTCCTCGACAAGTACACGTACGGATTCGACGAGTTCAAGGAATACGTGACGGGCAGCGAGGACGGCGTGCCCAAGACGCCCGACTGGGCCGCGCCGATCACAGGAGTGCCGGCCGCCGTCATCGCGGGACTGGCCAGGGAATACGCGACGACAAGGCCCGCGGCGCTGATCGCTGGAATAGGCCCGGGGCGCTCCGCGATGGGCGAGCAGTACCACAGGGCCGCCATTGCCCTGTCCGCAATGACGGGCAACATCGGGGTCCCGGGCGGCAGCGCCGCGCAGAGGTCCTGGCCCGCCGGGCTGCTGCCGTTCCCCCACATGCTGATGGGCATTCCCGAGATGCTGACGAATCCCTGGGAGGAGAAACAGCCGGCGGCGAAAGGCCTGCTGCCGCTGCGCAGGCTTTTCCCCTGGGGGCTGGGGGGCTTCCACGTCAACCAGATCGCCGACGCCATACTCAAGGGGAAGTCCGGAGGCTATCCCGCCGACTACAAGCTCCTGTACGTGGCCAGCACCAGCTACCCGAACCAGTACCTCAACGTCAACAAGCACGTGCAGGCGCTCAAGTCAAAGTCGATCGAGTTCGTCGTGATGCACGAGCAGCTCATGACGCCCGGCGCGAAGTTCGCCGACGTCCTGCTGCCCTGTAGCACTTTCCTCGAACGCAACGACATGGCCCAGTGGGTGGCGACCTGGTTCTACGGGTGTCAGAACAAGGCGATCGAGCCTCTGGGCGAATCGAAGGGCTCGCTCGATATCTGCTCCGGGCTGGCGAAGAGACTGGGAATACCGAACTATGACCATGGCACGGATGAAGAGCTCGTGAGGGAGATGGTCCGGGGTTGCCCCGACATCGCCGACCATGACGACTTCAGGCGGCGCGGGCTCCACAAGCCCCACCCGGCTGAACCGCACGTGGCCTTCCGGCAGCAGATAGAGGACCCCGCCAACAACCCTTTCCCCACGCCTTCCGGCAAGATCGAGATACGCTCGCAATTGATCGCCGACATGAACAACCCGATGATCCCCCCCATTCCCAAATATGTGGAGACCTGGGAAGGACTCGGCGATCCCCTCGCCGAGAGATATCCCCTTCAGCTCATAACCACGCATTTCAAAGGCCGCGCCCACTCGCAGTTCCACAATGTCCCCTGGCTGCGGGAGCTGCTCCCCCAGACGGTGCTCATGAACTCCGACGATGCCGGGCGAAGGGGAATCAGAGATGGGGACCTGGTCAGGGTCTTCAACGATCGCGGCCAGATGAAGATACCGGCCACGGTGAGCCAGCGGATCAGACCGGGCGTGGTGGACGTGCCTCAGGGAGCATGGTACGACCCCGATGAAGACGGGGTTGACAGAGGCGGCTGCGCCAACGTCCTGACAAGGGACGCCTATTCCCCCGGCGGGGCGAACTGCACCAACACCGCCCTGGTGCAGGTAGAGAAGACGTAGCGGGGCCTCGCCCTAGTCCTTCCCTTCCTCGTTCAACAGATCGCCGAACACGTCGGCGTGGTATCTCTCATGGTCCCGGATTCGTATCAGAAGGGTCTTGAGCCCGGGATCGTCCAACTCTCCGGCGGCTCGGTCGTACTCGGCCGCGACTTCCTTCTCCACCTTGATGTCAGCCCGCAGCATGTCGGCGGTCTTCCGGGACTGGTCAACTTCGGTGTGCTCGATCCGCGGAGAGCCGCCGCTGCCGACCATCTCCTCAGACAGCCATCCGAGGTGCTGCATCTCGTTGATCGCCTGGTCCTGCAGCTCTTCCTTGGCCTCCTCGTTCGTCGTCAAATACGATTGGAGTAGGTACTGCAGGATCACGGTATACTCATGCTCGATGCCCCAGTTGAGTATCTTCGTGGTCTTGTCGCTGCGCGTGCCGCGCAGGTCCTTGGCCCCCTTCCTCTTCGCTTTCTCGACGAAGTGCTCGAAGGACCCGCGATGCGACTCCTCGTCGGACAGGATCCGCCGCAGCAGCCGCTTGATCTTGCGGTCGCCGATCGCCTTGATCTGTTCCTCATACAGCTTGACGGCGTCGATCTCCTGCTGGACGTCGTTGCTCATCCACTCGGCCACACTATCGCCGCCTGTTCGCATCGCTCCTCTCAGGATGGTAGGCACCCCGCCAAGGCCGACGATCGTCTCGGCCAGCCAATCGAAATGCCGCATCTCCTCCCGGGCAATAGCCTCGATCTCGCATGCCGTCTCACCCTCTCCCATGGCATACGCGTGCACAAGGTACTGAATGATTGCCGCATGTTCGCCCGCAAGGTCCTCGTTCAGCATCTCGACGATCTCGTCTTTCATCGCAGCCTCCTCCGCGGACTCCTGCCCGCGTTCCTCGTTGAAGTACTATACAGAAAGGCTCCGATGCAAGTCAATAGGCCGGGGCAGACACCCGCGGCCCGGACACTGTATAATCGCGGCAGAATCCGGTGCGAACCCTGTCTATGCGAATACTGGTTGTCACCCAAGGCCCCTATGGGGAACGGATAGCGCGCAACCTTCGCGGGAATGCGCCCGGCGGCTGGACCGTCGCGGAGCTTGCCCTGCCCAAGACACTCCCGCTGCTGATCGACGATCCGGAGGAGTTCCTGCCCGAGTTGATACCAGAGGCCGACCTCCTGATCGCCGCTGGTGAATCATCGGGCGCCGCCCAGCTTACCATCGATATCGTGACACGCGCCGGAGCGAGAGCCGTCATCGCTCCTATCGACAACAGCGCGTGGCTGCCTCAGGGCCTGGCTAACCAGCTGAAGCGCGAGATGGCCGCTATGAACGTCGCCTCCGCGTTCCCCAAGCCGTTTTGCAGTCTGACCGAAACCAGCTACGGGTACCGCGGCAGCGCCGAGCCCTACGACGACACGCTGATCGCCACCTTTGCGCGGCATTTCGGGAGGCCCAAGCTGCGAATCAGGGTCAATCCCGAGACCGGGACCATCGCCCACGTCGAGGTCGAGAGGGATTCCGCCTGCGGCTCCGTGGCGCACACCGCCGGAAGAATGGTCGGCCTTTCCGCGGATGAGGCCGACACGAAGGCCGGCCTCATCCTCCACCACTACCCATGCCTCTGCTCGATGACGCAGGAGCAGATCGACGACAGGCTCCACGATACCTTGATGCACGTCAGCGGCTACATCATGAACGAGGAAGTGGCGGAGCAGGTGAGGCGCTTCAAGACGCCTCCGCGGTACCTGACACCGGGCGAGCATACGGGCGGCGACTGATCTGAGGGCCGCGGCCAGCGAACGGCGAACACAGCACAAGGGCGGCGGCGCCATTCCAGTGTGAGGCAAGAGGCCGACATTGAGAGAGGCCGTGAGGTGCAAGAGGGACGACTAGCGCCGCCGGGCGTTCACCAGCCGATGTTGTTCCAGCCTATCGTCAGGTACCTGTATATGAGGGTGCCGTCGGCGGTGACCTTCACCCAGGACCCCCGGCCGCGCACGAGTCCGGTGAGGTTGCTGCCCAACGGGTCCGCGGGATCATACATTCTCCACTCTCCGTCGCAGTAGCCCCACGCACGTACCAACTCGTCGCCGATGGTCGCCAGAGCGTCCTCCACAGGCGTGGGCAGGTCTTCATCCGCAAGCGCCCAGACGTCCGGCTCGTAGATGGTGAAGCAGGCGTCCAGCGTCACATCACCAACCGTAGTGGTGACGATGTAGCCTCCGCCGGGGAGGTTGGGGGCATCGAGGGTCGTCACGAAAGCGCCGGTGTCGTTGGTGATCAGCCCGGCCGTGCTGATGGGAAAGTCCGCAAACTTCAGGTCATTCACGCCGGTGAACGGCTCGAAGCCGTACCCGTGCAGCTGTATGGACGTGCCGGGCGGCCCGCTCAGGGGAGACAGCGTGATCCCCGGGGGCTTGAGGTTGAAGGCCAGCGCCGGGCCCACGTTGCCGAGGCTGTCGCTTGCCCCGATGACGTTTGCAGGAGCGGCCGTCAGCGGCACAACGAAACTCGTCACAAAGTGACCGGCCGTGTCTACGTAGAGCGTACTCATCTGGGAGCCCTGGAAGGTTACTGTCACGACGCTCGGGTAGACCCACCCGGTGCCGGTGACGGTTACCGTGTCCCCCTTGTAGCCGCTCGTCGGATACAAGGTGATGTTCGGCTGCTTGATGGTGAAGACGCCGGTCACCGTTACATTCCCGTCGTACACAGACACGGCAATCGGACCGACAGGCTTCGGCGGCACAGTCAAAGGCATCGCGCACATGCAGCCCGAGGAATCGACTTCAACGGACCTGGAGCTCCAGGCTTCGCCGTCAAAGGTGATGTCTCCGGCCAGCACCGTGTTGCCCGGCACCAGGCCGCAGGCGCTCACCGTCACCTTGGTGCCGATCGGTCCGGACGAAGGCGACAGGTTCAGCACAGGCGCCACCGCGGTCGACGGCGCCACAACGGCCCCCAACAGGCCCACCACGATCATCGAGGCGATCAGTGCTCTGAGCGACTTGGCGCGCACTTCTCTCATTCCGTCGCTGTCCTCTTGATTCAGATTGCCCAGACGGTACGTCTGAGCAATCCATGGGCGCATCGCGCCGCGACCTTATTATACACCAAAGAATCCAGGCAAACGAAGCACCGGGAGACGTCAGAAGCACAGGCGGACAATGATTCGGAAGAAACAAGTAGTCCGGATAACAAAGAGCAGCCGGCAAGCTGAAGCCGGCTGCAGAAGTCTCGGTTCAACCGAGATTACGATGCCTGGAAGCAAGCCCGGTCACGGCGAGCTCGCCCTCGCCGCGCCGCACCACTCCCAGGTCTATATCCTGCCGGCGATCGCGCCGAGAAGCTCGGTGACGAAGGCCGCAAGGTTCTGCACTATCGACGTGAGGCTGTGCAGCACGTCAGCCTGACTCAGAGCCACCACGTTGGCGACCGCATTGCCTCCGGGTTCGGCCGCATGGTCAAGCAGACTTCTGAACAGAGAAGCAGCGTCCACAATTGCCGTTGCCAATGAGTCCATGTTGATTTCCTCCCACAGGCGTTCAAGAGAATGCTACCGGAATGCCACGCTGATGACTATCCCACCCATGTACTTGGCCCAGAGGCGTTTCGTCATACTTCCGTCATTGCAGCCGGACGTACATTCGTAACCATACCGCCCCGCGGACAGCTTCCGACAGGAAGACCATTGGGCGGCGCCTCGTATCACCGGCTCGTCTTGTTGTCCGTTTGTCACCGGTTTGTAATCATAGGTTAACGCTTGCGTCGCCTTTTCTTAATTCCGCCCCCGTAGAATCGCTGGTGATGGGACTCCTCCCCTCTCGAACGGGGGGAGCGGAATTGTCGCAACCGTTAGGACTGCGTGGACGAGGCGACGGTCCGGCCCGAAACGGACCGCACCCGCATTCCACGCCGCCGAGACAATGCGCAAGATATTCATAATGATTGTCGATGCCAACCCCTTCTCCCGATCGGGGCTGCGCCAGATGCTGTCTCAGCAGCGCCGCCTCGAGATCCTGGGCATTGCCGAAAGTGAGCCCGGGCCGGACGGGGCGACCGCGATTGCCCAGATCGCGGAGATGTCTCCTGACGTAGTGCTCCTGGACATAGACTATCCGAATCTCACTGGACTGGAGCTGGCGAAGAGGATTGTGCGCCACTATCCCGGAACCAGCGTTGTGCTGGTGAGCGCCAATCCCTACGAAAGCGACGCTGAGCTGTTCGAGGCAGTCAAGACGGGGGCAGTGGCCTATCAGCGGAGCAGGCACTGCTCCAGCATGGAACTGGTTGAGACGATAGAGCGCGCCGCCAACGGCGAGTACCCGATCAACGACATCGTCAGCACCAAGCCTAGGGTTGCCGATCGGGTGCTGCGGCAGTTCCAGGAGATGTCCTCGATGGGCAAGCCCGTGAAAGACATAACCGCGCCCCTTACCCGAAAGGAGCTCCAGGTCTTGACGCTGATAGCCGAAGGCAACTCAAACAAGCAGATCGCCAGCGCTCTCGGCATCAGCGATCAGACAATCAAGAACCATGTCAGCGCGATACTGCGCAAGATAAACGCCAACTATCGAGCCCATGCCGTCTTCATCGCCATACGTGACGGGCTGATATCGATTCAGTCCGGGCTGGGGCAGTGCAGTCAGGACAGCGATGCCGCCGACAGCCGGACTCCCCTGACGGCGGATACTTCAACTGAGGCCGCGGGCAGACAACGATACGGGGCCTAGCGCTTGCCCATGCGGGACATCCTGGTGCCGCACGCAGGGCAAACGCGCCATGTGGCCGACTTGCCGTTCTTCATCTTCATGACCCCGGCGTCCCTCATCCCCTTCTTCCCGCGACACCTGACGCAGTAGCCTTGCATCGCCTCCTCCTTCTTGACTCGGACTCATCGCGCATGCTCACGGGAAACGTCACGACCGCCGCACTCTCATCCGCCGGCTGCCCGGCGCGCCTTCCGCACCGACGGCAAAGCATCATCAGCCTGCATCAGCCTGTCAAGACATCCCGGGGGGAATAGCGGTCCGTTGAATGCCGTCATTCGACGAGGTAGAATGTTGGCAGGAGCCGCGGAAGTGATCGGGCCCGTTTTGTGAGAAAGACATCGTTGCCACAGGCGTCGAGACCGGGCGGGCCGGCCAGGGCACTGAGGGAGGGCCT
>CAZNMB010000048.1:6087-9250 GCA_964574095.1 uncultured Dehalococcoidia bacterium | reverse complement strand
AACGGGGACACAGTCGAGATCATGGCGGCGAGGACCGACCGCAGCCCCAGCCTCGACTGGCTCAATCCCAACCTCGGCTACATCAAAACGCATCACGCGCGGGAGAAGGTCCGGCAGTGGTTCCGCCACCAGGAGAAGGCAGAGAACATCGACAGGGGCCGGGCCATTCTGGACAAGGAGCTTCGGCGGCTTGGGCTGCTCTTCGCGGACCGGGAGCGGATTTCCGGCCTATTCAGGTACGAGACCGTCGATGACTTCCTCGCCGCAATCGGCTGCGGCGACATCGGCCCCCATTTGATCGCAGCCAAGCTGGCCGCCCCGGTGGAGCAGCCTCCCACCCAGGCCCCGGCGCCATCAACGGCAACCCCGTCCAAGGTGGAGACGACGTCGGCCATCAAGGTCCTCGGCGCGGGTGATCTGCTGACCCACCTCGCTCCGTGCTGCCAGCCGGTCCCGGGCGACGCAATCATTGGTTTCGTTACGCGCTCTCGCGGAGTGACGATTCATCGCAAGGACTGCGCCAACGTGGTCAACGAGGATGAGAAAGAGCGGCTGGTCAAGGTCTCGTGGGGCAAGACGGGGCTCTCCTTCCCCGTCACGATACGGGTGGAGGCCTGGGACCGCGTGGGACTGCTGAAGGACGTCACATCTCTGGTTTCCGACGAGCGGATAAACATCGCCGGCCTCTCCACAGACGAGCCGAGCGATGACATGCTGTCCATCTTCCTCACTCTCGACATTTCCAACATCGGACAGCTGGGTCGCCTGTTCTCCAAGCTCGAAGGCGTGCATGGCGTCACCAACGTCACCCGCATCTCCGAACCGAAGCCAAGCACGACTGGTAGGTGAGTTGCCGAGGTGGAACGAGGCCGCTTCGAGGAACGACTCAAGGCCCTGCCCGCGAAGCCCGGCGTGTACCTGTTCAAGAACGCGGCAGGGAAGGTTCTCTACGTAGGCAAGGCGTCGAGCCTGCGCCACAGAGTCAGGTCCTACTTCAGTGCCTCCGGCGCATCATCGCCCAAGCCGCGGAAGATAGTGGCACAGGCGCAGGACCTGGACTTCTTAGTAACCGATTCCGAGCAGGAAGCACTGATCCTTGAAAACACCCTCATCAAGAAGCATCGTCCCGGCTACAACGTGCGCCTCAAGGACGATAAGAGCTACCCGTACATCAGGGTCAGCCTGAACGAGGAATGGCCCCGGGTGTTCAGCACGCGGCGTGTCGAAGAGGATGGCGGGCGCTACTTCGGCCCCTTCGCCAACGCCAGGTCGGTGCGCCAGACGCTGGAGCTTCTGAGGCGACTGTTTCGATACTGCTCCCCCAGGTCACCCATCACGGGCACAAGACCACGCCCCTGTTTCGATTTCTTCATCGGTCGCTGCGCCGGGGCTTGCAGCGGCGAGATAACGAAAGAGGACTATCGCGAGAACATACGGGAGATCGTCCTGTTTCTCGAAGGCAAGCGGGAGGCAGTGGTCCGCCAGCTGCGACTCAGGATGGAAGCGGCCGCAGACGCTCTCGACTTCGAGAAAGCCGCCCTCCTCCGCGACCAGCTTCGTGCCGTGGAAGACATCGTCGAGGAGCAGAAGACATCGTCCGCGGGGCGCGCTGACGCCGACGTCATCGCATTCGCCAGCGACGGGAATGAGGCCTGTGCACAGGTGTTCTTCATCCGCAGCGGCAGCCTCGTGGGCAAGGAAGGATTCGCCCTCGAAGGAGCCCGGCACGAGGAGCCGGGACGCATCATCGCCAGCTTCGTCAAGCAGTTCTACAGCTCGGCCACCCACGTTCCCCACGAGATCCTCCTGCAAACACAGCCGGATGATGTCGAGGCCATCAGGTCGTGGCTGGAGAGCAAGCGCGGGCGCAGGGTGAACGTCGTCGTGCCGCAGCGCGGCGAGAAGAAAAAGCTCGCTGACATGGTTGCCCGGAACGCCGTGCAGGCCCTGGAGCAGATGCAGGCCAAGTGGCTGGCTGACTCCGGCAGAATCGCCGTTGCGATGCAGGAACTCCAGCAGTATCTGAGGCTGCCGGCCCTGCCGAGAAGGATAGAGTGCTACGACATATCCGACATCCGGGGCACGTCCGCGGTCGGCAGCATGGCAGTCTTCGAGGACGGGCGACCCAGGACATCGGCCTACAGGCGGTTCAAGATCAGGGCCGTACCCGGCATAGACGACTATGCCATGATGCAGGAGGTGCTCAGGCGCAGGTTCGGGCGCTTCAACTCCCGGGACAACAGCTCATGGGCAGTGGCGCCGGACCTTGTGCTCATCGACGGAGGCAAGGGCCACCTGAGCTCCGCCATCGACGCGATGCGGGACCTCGGCGTCGATTCCGTCCCTCTGGCGTCTCTGGCGAAAGAGAACGAAGACGTATTCCTGCCCGGTGAGTCGCAGCCGCTCGCGGTGCCGCGCAACTCGCCCGCGCTGTACCTGCTGCAGCGCATCCGGGACGAGGCGCACCGATTTGCCCTCTCCTATCACCTGAGAGTGAGGCGCAAGGCCGTGATGACCTCCGCGCTGGACCTGCCGGGCATCGGCCCCAAACGCAGACGGGCGCTGATGAAGCGGTTCGGAACAGTGCCCCGGATCAGAGCGGCTTCCATCGAAGAGCTTGCCTCGGTACCGGGCATAAGCCGGGCCCTCGCAGCGAACGTGAGGAAGCATCTCCAGACGACCTGAGGCGGGGAGAGGCCGATGAAACAGACCAGGCTCCTCTGTTGGAACGTCAACGGCATACGTGCCGCCGGCAAGAAAGGGCTCCTTGAGTGGCTCGGCGCCGAGTCGCCGGACATCCTCTGCGTGCAGGAGACCAAGGCGCATCCTGACCAGCTCGAAGAGGCCCTGCGCCGTCCCAAGGGCTATCACGCGTCCTGGGACTACTCCGAGCGAAAAGGCTACTCGGGAGTTGCCACGCTCGCCAGGGAAGAGCCGCTGCGGGTCCAGCGCGGACTCGGGATCGATAGATACGATGTTGAAGGAAGGGTCATAGTAACCGATCACGGGGGCTTCACGCTGTTCAACGTCTATTTCCCCAACGGCAAGAAGGACGCCGAGAGGCTGCAGTTCAAGATGGACTTCTACGATGACTTTCTCAGGTACGTGGAGCCCCTGAGAGCGGAGGGCCGCAAGCTTGTGGTCTGCGGCGACTACAATACCG
>CAZNMB010000048.1:0-6077 GCA_964574095.1 uncultured Dehalococcoidia bacterium | reverse complement strand
CCCAACGGTAAGATGAATGAAAAGCGGCTAGAATTCAAACTCGATTTTTACCGTGCTTTCTTCGAAGTGGTCGAACTCTACCGGAAGCACGGTAAAACGGTGCTTGTCTGCGGCGATTTTAACACCGCTCACAAGGAGATCGACCTCGCCCGGCCAAGGGAGAACGCCAACGTCTCGGGCTTCCTCCCCATCGAGCGGGAGTGGATCGACAGGTTCATCGCGGCGGGTTTCGTCGATACCTTCCGCCATTTCAACAAGGAGCCGCATCAGTACACGTGGTGGGACCTGAAATCGGGGGCGCGGGAGAGAAACGTCGGCTGGCGCATCGACTACTTCTTCGTGACCGAGAACCTGCTGCCGTCCGTCGCCGACGCTTTCATAATGCCCAACGTCACGGGCTCCGATCACTGCCCCGTCGGGATTGTGCTCAGCACGCCGTGAGCCCCGCGCCCGTACGCTCTGCCCTATTCCTGTTTCGCCGGAACCAGCCTCCTGCTATAATGACAACTCCGGAGATCACGCCTTGGCCAACATCGCAACCTCCATCGAAAGCCGCCTCCCGCAGGACCTTCTGGACCTCGTCAAGGATGCCGGGCGACTCGCCGTAGAACACGGGCAGAGCCTGTATCTCGTCGGCGGTACCGTGCGTGACCTTCTCCTCGGGCGGCCCAACCTGGACCTGGACCTCGCTCTGGAGGGTGACGCGCCGGCACTCGCCCGCAGGCTGGCCAGACTCACCGGTGCCAGCGTCAAGAGCCACCCCCGCTTCGGCACGGCCACAGTACGGTGGGGAAACAGTGCCCTCGATGTGGTGACGGCGAGGTCGGAGACCTACGCCCGGCCGGCTGCGCTGCCATCCGTGAAGCCGGGCACGATCGAAGATGACCTCCGCAGGCGTGATTTCACCATCAACGCCATGGCCGCGAGCCTCGCCCCTCCCCACTTCGGCGACCTGGTCGATCCCCACGACGGGAAGACCGACCTTGACCGGGGCATCGTCAGGGTGCTGCACGGCAACAGCTTCCGGGACGACCCGACACGTATCTGGCGCGCAATCCGCTACGAGCAGCGCCTCGGCTTTAGGCTGGGGCATGATACCGAGGGCGCTCTGCGGCGCGACGTGGGCCTCATGCATGCGCTCAGCGGCGACCGGCTCCGGCACGAGATCGAACGGATTCTCCACGAGGAGCGACCGGAGCGCGCCTTCCACCGCGCCTGGCAGCTCAACGCCCTGCAGCAGGTCTCACCGAACCTGGCCGGCGACACATGGCTTGCCCGACGTTTCGAGCACGCGCGCCTGAGCCGCTTCGGCTCGGGACCGGACGGCACCCTGTACCTGGCGCTCCTGGCGTGGCGGCTGGACGCAACTGCGATCGAGGCGTTCATTGGCCGCCTCAAGTTCGGCCGCGAAGTCGCCCGAGTGCTCCGCGACATTGTCCTCCTCAAGGATGCCCTGCCAAAGCTGGAGGCGGCCGACCTCCTGCCCAGCGAGATCTGCCACCTCCTCGATCCCCGCAGACTCCAGACAATCGAGGCCGCGACCATCGCCGCCGACCGCCAATCGCTTAGGGAAAGACTCGAGCACTATCTGGCCGATCTGAGGTCCGTCAGGCCCGCGCTGGACGGGGACGACCTAGCGCGCATGGGGCTCCCCCCGGGCAGGAAGACCGGGCGCATCCTTCACGAACTCAGGGACGCGAGGCTGAACGGCACCGTCAAGACACCCGAGGAGGAAACGGGCCTCGTTCGCCGGTGGCTCGCCGAGCGAGGGCCTTGAGAGGCGACTATGGAAGAGACCTGCCCCGTATGCAAGCGCCCGTTGGATGATCTCTATGCCGTCAGTTGCATGGCCTGCGGCCGGAGGGTCCACTTTGCATCGGCGGAATCCGGCGGCGAAAGCTGCAGTCGTATCGTCTCGCAGCTCTGCCTCTGTGGACTCGCGTTCCTCTGCAACTCCTGCCAGAGCGATACCACGATGACATCCTGACCGGTGCCTGCCTCGCCGGGCCGCCTAGCGGTCGGTCTTCAACGCTGTCATTCGCTCCAGCACGGCGGCCACGTGCTTAGCGCCCAGTATGAAATCGGCAATCCTGATGTGCTCGTCCGGTGCGTGCGGGCCCGATGCGGGATAGGCCACTCCAATGAGCGCGGTCGGCAGCCCCAGCGTGTCCGTGAAGAAGTACATCGGCCCGCTGCCGGCCATCGAGGGGACGATCACCGGCTCCAGCCCGGAGACTTCGCGCGCGGCCGCTGAGACGATCTCGACAAAGCGAGCGCCGAGCGGCGTCCGGGCCGGGTTCTCTCCCTCGATCGCGGGCGCGATAGCGATGTCACCGAACCCGTGCCCGTCGAGGTGCTTGCGCAGCTTCGTCAGGATATCGTCCGGGCGCTGATCGGGAACGAGCCTGAAGTCCAGCTTGGCCCGTGCAACGCTGGGAAGGACTGTTTTCGACCCGGCGCCGGTGTAGCCGGACCCGAAGCCGCATATGTTGCACGTCGGCTCGAATACATGCCGTGTCTTGTACCCGGACCCGACGACATTCCTGACAAAGGACCTCAGTCCAAGGCTCTCCTTGATCCTTTCGTCCTCCAGAGGCATCCGGTCCACAGCCTCGGTCTCATCCGGAGTTGGAGACACCACGCTATCGTAGAAGCCATCGATCAGTATTCTCTCGTCCTTGTCCTTCAGCGAGGCCAGCGCCCACACCAGCCGCCACGCCGGATTCGGCACCACGGCCGCCATAGACGAGTGAACGTCATGCGAAGGCCCTTTCGCCTCCAGCTCGACATAAAGAATCCCCTTCAGCCCGAGACTCACGACGGGCTCATCCCGCCAGTTGACCCCACCGCATTCCCAGATACACGCGTCCGCCTTCAGGAGCCGCCGGCTCCGCCTCACGAACGCGCCGATATTCGGGCTGCCTATCTCCTCTTCGCCCTCGATGATGAACTTGACGCCGACCGGCGGCCGCCCGCGCACCTCGCGGTAGGCTCGCAGTGCCAGCAGTCGCGCCATGATGTCGCCCTTGTTGTCCGAGACACCCCTTGCGCGAAGGCTGCCGTCGAACTCGGTGGGCTCGAAGGGCGGCGAGCTCCAAAGCTCCAGCGGCTCGGGCGGCTGGACGTCGTAGTGGTTGTAGAACAGAAGCGTGACCGCTGACTCTCCCGTGACTTTCCCGCATATGAACGGATAGCCGCCGCGGAGTCCGGGCCGCACCGTGACCGACACGTGGTACTTCTCCAGCGTTCGAGCCACGAGGTCCACCGTCTCCATCATACCGACGCCCTGGGCGCTGATGCTCGGTTGCCGGCACAGCGTCTTCAGGTCCTCGATGGCTTCGGGCCAGTGCTCGTCTATGTAGTCGTAGACCTCCTGCATGCGGTCCTCCATCAGATCAGACTCGCGGCTGCGCGGGGCACCGGTCGAGCCAGCGTGCGGCGGCGGCAGGCAGGTCTCTCGCCAGTCCCCGGAGAACGGTGCAGTGCGGCACCGACTCCAGGAACGTCGCGCCATAGCGCTTGCTCTGCACGCGCTTGTCGAACATGACCACCACCCCCCTGTCGTCCTTGCTGCGGATTAGCCGGCCAAAGCCCTGCTTGAACCGGATCGCGGCCTGTGGAATCGCGTACTGCGTGAAGGGATCATCGAACAGCGCAGAGCGAGCCGAGAATACGGGGTCGGTGGGCACGTTGAACGGCAGTCTGGCGATCGCGAGCACGCTGAGGGCGTCGCCCACCACGTCGATCCCCTCCCAGAAGCTGGACGTGCCCAGCAGCACGGTCGCGGGGTTCTCCCTGAGTGCCGCCTTGAGCTGCTTCGGCGAGCCATCGACCCCGTGTCCGAGTACGAGGATACCATCCTCCTCAAGGGGAGCGCGAATCGCCGCCAGTGTCGCTCTCAGCGCGCTGTGGGACGTGAACAGCACCAGGGCGCGTCCCCTGCTGGCCCGACAGAGACCTACAAGAGCGTTCTGGAAAGCCTCCTGGTACCCGGGGTGCGTGGGGGCAGGGATGTCATGGGGCAGGTAGATCAGCGTGGACGCCTCGTAGTCGAACGGCGCCCCGAGGAGAAGCTCGCTTCCCCCTTCCAACCCCAGCCGGCCCCTGATGTATTCGAATGTCCCTCCGGTGCTCAGCGTGGCACTCGTCAGGACCACTGAGTCCTTGCACGAGAACACGGACTTCTCCAGGGCATCGGCCACGCTCAGAGGGGCTGAGTGAAATGCGATACCGTCGTTATGCCCGGTGATGACGAACCAGTAGACGTTGGCGGAATCGGGGTGCATGACGAAGGCATCCAATTGCCGGGCCAGGTCAATGGTCAACTCGTGCAGCCAGGCCAGTTCCAGCATCAGGTGGTCGCGGTCGGCGAGTTCACGTTCGTCCAGGCCGTCCAGGGCCACGTACATCCTGTCCAGACCGGTGGCCATGTCGCCCAGGACCACGCCCAGGTCCTCCCACGCCGTTTCCACGGTGGACCATGCCGCCTCCCGACGCATGTCGTGTGTGAGCAGCAGATACCGGTCGTAGCCGCCGTGGTCGGACAGCCTGCTCTCCACGTAGCTGCGCACCCGGTCCAGCAACTGGCCCCCCCGCACTTCCGCCCGGTCCACTTCAGCTCCCAGGGCCTCGCTGAGTCCCGCCAATTGAGATCGTCGCGACACGGCCATCTTTGCCCCGTGGACGGTGTCGCTCAGCCACGAGAGCAGACCCGCGGGCCTCTGGCCGCCCGTGTCCTGTCTGAACCTGCTCAGGCAATTGAAGAGGTCCCACTGGGTGACCTTGGAGCCCAACTGCTGCGTCGCCTCATCCTCCAGATGATGGGCCTCATCGACGATCAGATGCTTGTAGGCAGGCAGTATCTTGGCGTCGGCCACCATATCAGAGAGCAGCAGAGCATGGTTCACGACTACGATGTGCGCTCTCTCGGCGGCAGAACGAGCCCGGTACAGGAAACAGGAGTCCTTCTGGCGATGCGGGCATCTGCTCTCCAGACGCGCGTCTGATTCCGCGCAGATCTTGTTCCACAGGGACACATCGCTCCCGGCGAGGCTGAGCTCGCCCCGGTCACCTGTCTCTGTCGAAAGCAGCCACACGGTCACACGGGCAAGCAACCTCGCCTGCTCCAGCGACAGTCGGGAGCTGGCCAGCAGCGTCTCGTACTTCTTCACGCAGAGGTAGTTGCTCCGGCCCTTCAACTGGGCCGCTCGCAATGCTCCCAGCCCGTCCCGCGAGTCCCCGAGAGCCTCCACGAGATCGGGAATATCCTTGCCCATGAGCTGCTCTTGAAGATTGATCGTGTTGGTGGAGACGACAACCGGAACGCCGTTCTCAAGCGCAAACAGCGCTGATGGCAGCAGATATGCCAGGGACTTGCCGATACCCGTGCCGGCCTCCACAATGAGGTGCTCATCGTCGTTGAGCGACCGGGCCACTCCCTGCATCATCTCGATCTGCCCCGGCCGGAACTCATACTCCGGCAGGGCGCGCGCCAGGACTCCATCAGGGCCAAGCATGTCCGTGAGGACCGAGACATCCAGCGCCGCCCTCCCGGCCTTGGCCCTGAGTCCCGGCTCGCCGGCCCCGTGTCCAAACCCAAGCCGCCTGTCGCGGTCCTGCACCGGGGGGCCGTCGCCAACCGAGAACGCCTCCCTCGCTCTCCTCTGCAACGCCTGACGAAAGAAGCTCCCGGCCGGCCACTCCGCCTTCTCCGCCAACTCCACCAGCGTCTCGATGGTGCCCAGGCTGAGCCGCGTCGTGCGGTCGAAGAGCGCAACGAACAGCTCCTTGGTCGCCATCGCATCGGCTAGGGCCCGGTGTCCCGGCCGGGCCAGGCCGAGCCGGCCCGTGAGTGACGCGAGGCTGTAGTCGGACTGCCCAAAGAGCAGAACAGTGGCCAGTTCCCACGTGTCAAACGCCATGCCGGGTGGCCCGAACCCCTTGCGCGCGAGGAAACCCAGATCGAACGACACATTGTGACCAACAATTGGACATCCCTCGAGGAAGGAACCAAGAGCGCCGGCAACCTCGGCGAAAGGGGGTGCGGCATCGACCTGAGACTGCTCGATGCCGCACAG
>CAZNMB010000047.1:0-9315 GCA_964574095.1 uncultured Dehalococcoidia bacterium | reverse complement strand
AAGGACACGGGGTACGGCGGGCTTCCCGAGTTCACGCACTGGGCGGTCATCGGCACCAAGCACAGGGTTATCGGCGCCAACCAGACCGCGCCCGGCATGTTCGCCATGCTGGCCACCAGGTATTTCGCCCGATACGGCCTCTCCCCCGAGGAAGGCAAGAGGATGATAGCCACGGTATCGGCCAAAAGCCACCACAACGGCTCCCTCAACCCCAAGGCGCACATGCGTCGAGAGGTGACGGTCGAGCAGATAATGAACGCTCCGATCGTGGCGTGGCCGCTGGGGCTCTTCGACTGCTGCGGCGTGAGCGACGGGTCCGCGGCGGCGATCGTCTGCCGGGCCGACATGGCGAAGAGCTTCAAGCCGAACCCCGTGTACGTCAAGGCGCTCCAGATCGCGGCTACGTCCGGCGAGGAGGAGATGTACACGGACTACGACTACACCCATATCGAGACTACGACGCGGGCCGCCGCCCGGGCCTACGCCGAAGCGGGAATCAAGAACCCCCGCGAGGAGATCAGCATGTCGGAGGTCCACGACTGTTTCTCGATCACCGAGGCGGTGACCATGGAGGACCTGCAGTTCAGCCCAAGGGGCAAGGTGAACGAGGACATCCTGGGCGGCCGTTTCAACCTTGATGGAGCTCAGCCGTGCCAGCCGGACGGCGGTCTGAAGTGTTTCGGGCACCCGATCGGCGCCTCGGGGATTCGCATGATCTACGAGATGTACCTGCAGCTCCAGGGCAGGGCCGACAAGCGGCAGATCAAGGACCCCAAATACGGCCTCACCCACAATCTGGGCGGCATTCCCTACAGGAGCGTGGCCAGCGTAGTCATAGTGGGACTCTAGCTTCCGGTCTCCCCGGCTGGTCCCGTTGCTGTTCTCCCTCCCGCAGCGGGAGGGAGTCGAAGGGAGAGGGAATTCACCATCGCCTGACCTCTCCCGTCGAGGGAGAGGTGGTTTCCCGGATCAAACCGGGCAGGCCGGGCGACGCTGCTCACCCCGGTCGATTCAGCCGCGGGAGAGTGCGTCGGACTGAGCGCGAGTCACGCCTGATTCGTGTTGTAGAGGTGAGGTCTTCCCGCCCTCTTCTCCCCCGGCTCTGGATTCCTGCTACCCGCCTTCGCGGGCACAAGCTGCGCAGGAATGACGGAGAAGGCGGGCCCGACCGTTCTCGCCGCCTCAGGGGGCCGGCCGCCGGCGGCCGGACAGGTCGGCTTCCGCGCGGGCCTGGGCATCCTCGGTGACGACTGGGATTTCCACCACGAAGGTTGCTCCCCTGCCCGCTTCGCTCTCCGCATAGAGGCGGCCGCCGTGCTCCTGCACGATTCCGTAGCAGATGCTGAGTCCCAGCCCCGTCCCCTTTCCCACCTCCTTGGTGGTGAAGAACGGGTCAAACACGCTCTTCAGGACCTCATTGGACATGCCGGGTCCGTCGTCGGCGAACACTACCCGGATCATCCCTCCCACCTGCTCGGTCTTCACAACAAGCCTGCCCCCGTCGCGCTCTTGCGTCATGGCCTGCTCGGCATTGGTGACCACGTTGACAAAGACCTGCTGCATCTGGTGAAAGTCAGCCATGGTGCTCGGCAGATCGGGGTCGAGTTCCGTCACGACCTCAACGTTGTTGACCCTCATGCGGTAGGCATGAAGCTCGAGGCTGCGCTCAAGGACGTCGTTGATTGACAGGAAGCTCTTCTCCGGCGCGTGCTTGCGGGCGAAGGACAGCAGGTTACCCGTGATCTTGGTGGCGCGCTGCGCCTCCTTGAAGATGGTGTTCAGATCGCTCCGAGTAGCCTCGTCCACGCCGTCTCTCTCCGCCAGATACTGGGCAAACCCCTGGACCGCGGACAGAGGGTTGTTCAGCTCGTGGGCGACCCCCGCCGCCAGCTCGCCGACCGCAGCCAGCCGCCCTGCAAGCTGGAGCTGCTGCTCCATGTGCTTGCGCTCAGTGACATTTCGGGCGATGCATATGATCTCCGTCCTGCCACCCCTCTCCACGGTAATGGTCGTGGCCTCGACCGTGATTCGAGAGCCGTCCTTCCGCAGCAGGTCAAACTCGAACGGACGCGCACTCCGGTCCCATTTGCCCTTCTCCAGCGCCCGGCTCGCCCTCGGGACGTAGTCGTCGGGAATAGCGCCGATCTCGAACATGCTCCTGCCCACCATCTCCTCCCGGGAGTAGCCGAGCATTTCCTCTCCCTTCCGGTTGCAGTCGATGACAGTGCCGGCAAGATCATAGGCCGTGATGGCCTCGGGCGCGTTGTCGATCAGGGCTCTCAGGTTCTCCTCGGATTCCCTGAGCGCCTGCTCCATGCGCCTGCGCTCGGTGATGTCGCGGGCGATTCCGATTACCTCCAGGTTGTCCCCCTCCCCGATCGGATAGGTGGATATCTCGACGGCCACGCGGGTGCCGTCCTTTCTCTTCAGTTCAAACTCATCGGGGCCGGTCGGCTTCCCTGCGGCGTTGGCCCCCAGCAGCCGGGAAGCCTTGTCGAAGTACTCTGGAGGCAGAAGGTCAAGGTCCAGCCAGCTCCTCCCGATGAGCTCCTCCCGGGGGCAGCCTACAAGCATCCCGGCGGCCCTGTTCCCGTACAGGAAGGTGGCCTTCCTGTCGGCGATGTAGATCCCGTCGGGACTCATCTCCAGGTAGCGCCTGAGCTTCTCCTCAGACTCGCGTATCTGGACCTCGGCGCGCTTGCTCTCCGTGATATCGAGCGCGATTCCGAGCTCGAGGTAGTGGTCGTGGCTCCTGTCCAGCGGGATGCTGGACGCGACAACATGGATCATTTCTCCGGACCTGGCGATGAGGCGATACTCAATCGGCTGCTCCTGGTAGCCCGTTTCCAGCAGACCTACCATGGTCTCTACGGCCCTGGCGAGGTCGTCAGGGTGCAGTATGTCCACCATTGACACTTTGCCCAGGTCATCCCTGGCGTACCCCAGGCGCTCCAAAGCGAAATCACTGGCGTCCAGGAACGTGCCCTGCCCGTCCATGACGTACACCATGAGCAGGCGGTTGTTGAAGATCGCCCGGTACCGCCGCTCCGCCTCCAGGATGGCCTCCTCCGCCTCTTTGCGCTGCGTGATGTCGCTGAGGAAATTGAGGGTGGCCGGCTTGCCCTCCCAGGTGATGGCGATCGCGTTGATCTCCACCCACGCGACCTTCCCGCTCTTGCCGACGACCCTGAAGGAGTACACGCTGGGGAAGCGTTCCCCCTGGAGCCTCCTCAGGTGACGCTCGACGACCATCTGTCTGTCGTCGGGGTGGATGAGCTCGATGAACGGCTTGGCACGGAGGTCCCGTCGATCGAAGCCGGTGATCTCCAGAGTCTTCGCGTTGAAGAACTTGAGCATGCCGTCCTGCGCGACGACAATGGCCTCGTTCGCGTTCTCGACAACCGCGCGGTACTTCTCCTCCGACGCCCTGAGCGCCTCGAGCGCCTTCTTGCGCTCCCTGACATCCCTGGCGATGATGACACAACCGAGCAGCCCGCCGTCATCGCCTCTCAACGCGAGCCCGTTTGACTCCACGGATACCGGCTCTCCATCCCGGGTGAGTACGCTGTACTCGACGTTCTCGACATGCCCGCTCGCGGCCATCTGCTCCACTGACGCCATCACCCTGTCCCGGTCCTCGGGGACAATGAAATCCAGGGCGTTCCTGCCGACCATCTCGTCCTTGGTCGAGTACCCCTGCCCCCTGAAGACAGCCTCGTTCACGTCCTTCACGGTGCCCTCGGCATCAATGATGATCACGCCGTCCGCCGATGCGTTCAAGGCCGCATACAGAGCCGTGAGTCGCTCCTCGCCCTTCTTCCTCTCCGTGATGTCGCGCTGGTTGACCACGATGCCGCCCACCGCGGGGTCGTCCAGCAGGTTCCTGGCCACTATCTCGAGCATGCGCCACGTGCCGTCCTTGTGCAGGATGCGCACGTCACGCCGCTCGGTCCCGCCGGGCTTTCTCAGCAGGCGACGGAGGCCGTCCGACACCTTCCGGATGTCGTCGGGATAGACGAGGTCCAACCAGTAGCGGCCGAGCCGCTCTCGTGGCTCATAGCCATTGATGCGCGCGACAGCCGGGCTCTCGTACTTGACATTACCTTCGGCGTCCACCACAGTGATGCCATCCGAGGAGTTCTCGATCAGCGCACGGAAGCGTTCCTCACTGCGCCGCAGCCCCTCATTGGCCCCCTCGAGATCCGCCGTTCGCTCGGCAACCCGACGTTCCAGCTCATCCTTGGCCTGCTGCAGCTCCTGCTGCGCGAGCACGCGCCTGGTGACGTCCGCCGCCACTGTGACGAACTCGGGTGGCTCCCGGCCCGGTATCCTGGAGATCGAGAACTCCACGAAACCCGTCGTGCCGTCCTTCTTCGTCACCTCGGTCCGGCCTCGGAAGTGGCCCCGTTTCTCCGTGGCGTTGCGGGCCCACTCCCCGCGCCGCGGGTACTCGGCGACTCGGGGATAGATCTTGCCCCCGTCCGTTCCGAGGAGCTCCTCCTTCGAGTAGCCGAATATGTCCTCGACCCTGTCGTTGCACCAGACGATGACCCCGTCGCGCGACTTGATGACTGCGTCGGCTATGCTGCCGAGCAGCACTGACAGGTCGTCTTGCGATTCCCACTCGCTCCCGTTCGCCACAGCGCTCGGGCCGGCTTCCGACGCGGGGAGCTGCGTATCCTGCGCGCGTTCGTTCTTCGCCTTCATGTCGTGCTTCTCAAGGGTCGATGTGAACGGTCGCCAGCGCGCGCGGCCGTTCCGGCACCGGCGCGCAAGCCAGAGTCGATGGGGACATGCGGTGCCCTCATGTCACCGACGTTAGCACGGCCACGATCAAGAGGACATGGCTATTTCCGGTGGTGCCGGGTGGGAAAATCGTACTGCGATCGAAGGGAAGGCAAGCTGGGGAAACGGCGACCGGCCGTTGATTGTGACCAAGTTCAGACTCGCCCGGCGTGCCGACCGAATGCGTGCTGAGCGGCGTCTCCCGATCGGTGCGGCTACGCTGACGCGGCCCCCAGCTTCTCGTAGATGGCAGCCGCCTCGCGAATCACGCCCTCGACGACCTCCTTCACCGAGACGACCCCATGGACCATGCCCACGACCTGGCCGCAGGCCAGCAGGGAGTTGTCGATGTCGCCCGCGAGCAGGGCGCTTCTGCTCTTCACCCCGGCGACCACAGGCAGCAGCTCTTCAATGGAAGCGTTCCTCGCCTCCATCTCCTGCACCTTGTCGATGAGCGGGGTACGCAACACCCGCATCGGATCGCCGATGCTGCCCAGGACGAGCACCGACTCGGTGGACTCGGCCTGGACCAGGCGGTCCTTCATCCTGGAGTGTATCTGGCACTCTCTTGTGGCGAGGAATCTGGTGCCCATCAGCACGCCCTCCGCCCCGAGCGCCAGGGCGGCGACGAACCCGCGCCCGTCGCCGATCCCGCCACCAGCGATGACGGGAATTTTCACCGCGTCCACTACCTGGGGAACGAGCACCAGGCCGCCGATGCCCTCCCTGCTGGGATGGCCGCCGCACTCCATTCCAACGATCTCCACGAGGTCCGCGCCCAGGCTTTCCGCTTTCCTGGCATCACGCAGCCGGGCGCACTTGTGCATGAGCCTGGCGTTGCCGCTCTTGACACGATCGACCAGCTCCTCGGGGCTCCGGCCCGCAGTCTCGATGACCCGTATGCCTTCGTCAAGTATCGTGTCAACGTACTCCGGAACGTTCTGGGGCTTGATGGCAGGGAACAGATTGATATTCACGCCGAAAGGCCTGTCCGTCAGGCTCTTGGCCTTCCTGATCTCGTCGCGCAGCGCTCCCGCCGTCTCATATGCCGACGACGCAATGCAGGCGAACGCGCCCGCGTTTGCGGCCGCCGCCACCAGCTCAGCATTCGACCAGCCAAGCATCGTGCCCATGATCAGGGGATACCGGGAGCCCAGCAGCTTGTTGACCCTGGTATCGATGTTCAGAGCCATCTCGAGCCTCCTTGACCAGCTTGAGTCCGGCGCCCGGCGACGCCGCGCGCCGGTGTGCGCACTACCTATCTTAAGCCAGCCCAACGCCACGGCGCAACCCGACTCTGCCGCACATGGAGAGCCGGATTCTCCTCCACCCCGTTTGATGTGTCCGCGCGTACCGGTGCCACTGGACCAAAGTACATGTGCTCTTGTCCATAGAACACGACTTATGTGCAGCCTGAAACCGGCACAAAGTCCATACCAGCCTGACGGCGCACTATCGTAGAATTGAGTATGGGGGTGGCTCGGCGGAGAGAAAGGAGGCCGGCAACAATGGAAACTACGAAAGCACCCAGGTATCTTGAGGCGGACAAGCCGTTCCACGGCAGGAAACTCACGACTCTGCTCACGAAGGCGGAAGCGCAGCGTGAACTGATGCTGTTGGCGGGCAAAGGCGATACCTGCGAGCTCGAGGCTATCTACGACCTCGGGGCCGACGAGTGGAGGGTCCAACTGCACGACTGCTCCCACGGCATCGGGTGCAGCCTGTATCACATGAACTGAAGCGTCGTCCGTGCCCGCGAATGCGAACGAGAGGGAGAGCCTTCGGGGAGACCCCGGAGGCTCTCCCCTGCTGTTGCCTGACAGGCCGGCACTGCCGCGCGATGGCTCCATCGAGTGTGCCGGCAGGCATCCAGCAAGCCCTATGGTGTCCGCACGGCCATATCAGATATTGTCGATAGGAACGCCGACTGCTATAATTAGACGCGAATGTTCCGAAAGGAGGGCAAATGGCAGGCATTGCATCGTATGGCGCCTATATCCCGCTGTATAGGCTGAGCCGCCCCGACATCAAGCAGGCGTGGGACAGCATGCTGCCCATACCCGGGGAGAAGGCGGTTGCCGGCCACGACGAGGACAGCCTGACGATGGCCGTCGCCGCCGCCAGGGATTGCCTCAGAGGCATCGATCGCGGGAAGGTGGACCGCCTGTACTTCGCCTCGACGACATCCCCCTACAAGGAGAAGCAGGCGGCATCCGTCGTCGCCGGCGCCCTTGGCCTGGGCAAGGGTACCGTGACCATGGACTTCGCCGGCACGCTGAGGTCCGCGACCAACGCGCTGATGGCAGCCGTGGACGCCGTTAACGCAGGGTCAGCGCGGTGCGTGCTGGTGACCTGCGGAGAGACCAGAATGGGAGCCCCCAACGGCGACAAGGAGATGTCCTTCGGCGACGGGGCGGCGGCCGTGCTCGTGTCTAACTCGGACGTTGCGGTTGAGATAGATGGCAGCGTTTCCGTCTACCAGGAGTTTCACGACCAGTGGCGCTCCGACAGGGACACCTTCGTCCGCTTCTGGGAGGAGCGATTCGTCCGCGAGGCGGGATACCTGCGCGTGGTTCCCCCGACGGTGGCGGTGGCCCTGCAGAAGTTCAGCCTTACGCCCGGTGATATCACCAAGGCCGCCATCTACGCGCCCGACCCCAGACTGCTGGGCATGGCGGGGGGCAAGATGGGCTTCGACCCCATGGCGCAGCTCCAGGACCCGATGTACATGACGGTCGGCAACACGGGTTCCGCGCTGCCTCTGATGATGCTCGTGGCGGCTCTGGAAGACGCCAAGGCCGGAAACAAGCTGATGTGCGTCGGCTATGGCGACGGCTGCGACGTCCTCATCATGACTGTGACCGAGCAGATCGAGAAGATCAGAGACAGAAGAGGGATCAAGCGCCACCTGGAGTCCAAGAAGATGATCCGCAACTACCTGAGATACGCGCAGTGGCGCGGACTCGTGGAGACTGAGGCTGCTGCACGCCCTCCGATCAATCACATATCCGTCCCCGCGCTGTGGAGGGATATGGACTGGGGGCTGGCCCTGCACGGTGTCAGGTGCAAGAGCTGCGGCACCCCGCAGTACCCTCCGCAGCGCGTCTGCGTCATCTGCCAGGCGATGGACAACTTCGAACCCTACGACTTCACGGACAAGAAGGCGACGCTGACCACGTTCTCCCACGACAACCTGGCCGCAAGCATCGATCCGCCGACAACCATCGCGGCTGTCGATTTCGAGGAGGGGGGCCGCATCATCTTCAACATGGTCGATCGCGACCCTGACGACGTGAAGACCGGGATGGAGGTGGAGGTGAGCTTCCGGAAGGTCCACTTCTTCGAGGGCATCCACAACTACTGGTGGAAGTGCACACCGATAAGATGCTAGGGGACCCGCACCGACAACAGCCAGATTCAAGGAGGGCAAATGGGGAAAGTCAAAGGAATAAGAGACAAGGTCGCAATCATCGGCATGGGCTGCACCAAGTTCGGTGAGCGTTGGGACAAGAGCAAGAATGACCTGATCTTCGAGGCCACCAAGGAGGCCATCGAGGACGCGAAGATAGAGACCAAGGACATCGAGGCGGCCTGGGCCGGCACCTGGGTCTCGGGCTTCGACGGGCGCTGCCTGGCCGATCCCCTGAAGCTGCAGTACATTCCGGTCACGAGGGTGGAGAATGCCTGCGCCTCGGGATCGGACGCGTTCCGGAATGCCTGCTACGCCGTGGCTTCGGGCGCGTACGACACGTGCCTCGCCGTCGGCTTCGAGAAGCTGAAGGACTCCGGCTACAGCGGACTGCCCGACCAGCAGAGCCTGCCCAACAACCGCTACCCGGACCGCACGGCGCCGGGCATGTTTGCCCTGATGGCTACCGTGTACTTCAACCGCTTCGGCCTCAGCCCCGAAGAGGGCAAGCGGATGATCGGCATGGTCTCCGTCAAGAGCCATCACAACGGCACCCTCAACCCCAAGGCACACCTGAAGAGAGAGGTGACCATCGAGCAGGTGATGAACGCCCCCATCGTGGCCTGGCCCCTGGGGCTGTTCGACTGCTGCGGCGTCAGCGACGGCGCGGCGGCGGCTATCGTGGTCCCCGCCGACAAGGCCAAGGAGTACAGGGCCGACCCGGTCTATGTGAAGGCGCTGCAGATATCCGTGTGCCCCAGCGAGGGCGAGCTGCGCGCCGACTACGATTTCACATCGGTCAAGGCCACCGTTCGCGCCGGCGAGGCCGCTTACGCTGAAGCGGGCATTACCAACCCGCGCGAGGAGATCAGCATGGCCGAGCTTCACGACTGCTTCAGCATCACCGAGGCCGTCACCTGTGAGGACCTCAGGTTCAGCCCCGTGGGCAAGGTCAAGGACGACATCGAGTCGGGCTTCTTCGACCTGACCGGAGGCCTGCCGGTGCAGCCCGACGGCGGGCTGAAGTCCTTCGGCCATCCTATCGGCGCGAGCGGGCTCAGAATGCTCTACGAGATGTACCTGCAGCTCCAGGGCAGGGCCGACAAGCGGCAGATCAAGGA
>CAZNMB010000046.1:0-9337 GCA_964574095.1 uncultured Dehalococcoidia bacterium | reverse complement strand
TGGAGCTTGCGGACCTGTCGGGCGTGTTCGCCGAGACTGAGTTCGGCGTCTTCCGCTCGGTTCTGAACGACGGCGGCAGGGTCAAGGGCTTCGCTGCCCCCGGCTGCGCGGGCTACAGCCGCAGCCAGCTTGCCGAGTTGGCCGACCTAGTTCGCGCTCGCGGCGCCAAGGGACTGGTCACGATGGCAATCGACGGGAACCCGGAGGACGGGCTCGCCGGGCTGACCCTGGGCGACGTTCGCTCCGTGGCGGCCAAGTTCCTGACGATCGAGCAGGTGGCGGAGGTCGCCCGGCGGCTCGGGGCCCGGCGTGGTGACCTGCTGCTGATCGTGGGCGACAAGCCGAAGGTGGTCGATCCCGTCTTGAGCAACCTGCGCTCGGAGATGGGGAAGCGCCTCGGCCTCATCGATCCCGACGTCCTGGCCTTCGCCTTCGTGCAGGGCTACCCGCTGTTCGATCTCAACGATGAAGGCAAGTGGGAGCCGATGCATCATCCGTTCACGGCGCCGGTGGAGGCGGACCTGCCGCTTCTGGACACGGACCCGGGAAGGGTGCGGGCCAGGCACTACGACTTCGTGTGCAACGGGTACGAGCTGTCCAGCGGCTCGATCAGGATTCACAACCGCCAGCTTCAGGAGAAGATGTTCCGGATTCTGGGCTATGCCGAGGAGGAGATCGAGGAGCGGTTCGGGCATTTGCTGGAGGCCTTCGAGTGCGGCGCTCCTCCTCATGGCGGCATCGCGCCGGGGATCGATCGATTCCTGATGCTCCTTTGTGGCGAAGACAGCATCCGGGAGGTGATCGCGTTCCCGAAGACCCAGAGCGCGGTGGACCTGATGCTGGACTCCCCCTCCCCCGTGGCCCCGGACCAGCTTCGCGAGCTGCACCTTGAGCTCAGTGGGGACTGACCGGCGGCGGACTCAAGCTCCGGGCACAATCCTTCTCTGAGACTGTGCTTCGTGATATAATGAGGTTGAGATGAAGGTATCGTCTGAGAAGATAGAGGGCAGCCAGGTAGTCCTGAACGTAGAGGTCGAAGCGGAGGAGATGGAGGAGGCCATAAGCAAGGCCGTCCGCCGTCTGGGCGCCAGAACGACGGTGCCCGGCTTCCGCAAGGGGAAGGCCCCGCCTGAGATGCTGGAGCGCTACATTGGCAAGGAGGCCTTCGTCGAGGATGCGGCCGAGCACCTTCTGCCCGAGCTCTACGAACGGGCAATCGGGGAGCAGGAGGTGGACGCCATAGCCCAGCCTCAGATCGACGTCCTTCGGGTCAACCCGCTGTCGTTCAAGGCCACGGTCCCCATCCGGCCCACCGCGGAACTTGGCGACTACCACGAGATCGAGCTCAGTCAAGAGGAAGTGACGGTGGCCGATGAGGAGGTGGCGGAGACTCTCGAAAGGATTCGCAGCGTCCAGACCCCGTGGGAGCCCGTCGAGCGGCCGGCGCAGTCCGGAGATCTGCTCTCTATCGATGTCAAGGGCACTGTGGAAGACCGGGTGGTGATCGAAGAGAAGGAGGCGGCATATCACCTGTCACCCGATCCTTCGAACGCGCTGCCCGGCTTCGCCGAGCAGCTTGAAGGGGCGAACAGGGGTGAGGAGCGGGTCTTCAGCATCACGCTGCCCGAAGACCGCGGCGAGATGGGCGGCAAGCAGTGTGACTTCCGGGTCATGGTCAACGAAGTCAAGGCGAAGAACCTTCCCGAACTGGACGACGAGTTCGCGAAGAGTCTGGGGAAGGGTTTCGAGACGCTGGAAGCGCTGAAGGAGAAGATCACCGCCGACATCAAGGCCCGGGAGGAAGCCCAGGCGAGGTCTCGATTGGAGGAAAGCGCGATCGAGGCTCTGGTGGGGCTGACCCGGACGGAGTTTCCGGAGGTCCTGGTGCAGAACGAGATCGATCGCCTGGTTGAGGAGCGGGAGCGCTACTTTGGTGATCGCGAGAGGCTTCAAACGTATCTCGAAAGCATCAAGAAGACCGAAGAGGAGCTCAAGAACGAACTGCGGCCCGCAGCCGAGCGCATCGTCGTTCGCTCGCTGGTGCTCCACAAGTTCGCCGCCGCCGAGGGCATTGAAGTGAGTCCCGAACAGGTCGATTCCGAGGTCCGGGACCTGCTGCAGAACACGTCGGACGAGGCGGTGCGGAAGGTCATCGATTCGCCGACCACGCGGGAGACGATCAGGAGGAACCTCTTCATCAAGAACGCGGTTGATCGACTGGTCGAGATCGCGACCGGGGGCCGGGCCTCCCAGGCCAAGGAGGAGGGACCGGCGGTATTGCCAGCAAAGGAAGAGGGGGATGAGAATGGAGATGCAGCCGAGTAGCCTTGTTCCGTTCGTAATCGAGAGCAGTCCGAGGGGAGAGCGCACGTTCGACATCTACTCCCTGCTGCTCAAGGAGCGCATAGTCTTTCTGGGCTACCCCATCAACGACCAGGTTGCCAACGTGATCATCGCGCAGTTGCTGTTTCTGGAGCGCGAGGACCCGGACAAGGACATCAGCCTGTACATTCACTGTCCCGGCGGCGTGATCAACTCCGGGCTTGCGATCTACGACACCATGCAGCTCATCCGGTGCGACGTATCCACCATCTGTGTCGGCCTGGCGGCCAGCATGGGCACGGTCCTGCTCGCGGCGGGGGCCAAGGGCAAGCGGTATGCCCTGCCGAATGCCACGATCCATGTGCACCAGCCCATGGGCGGGGCGCAGGGGCAGGCATCGGACATCGAGATCGCGGCCCGCGAGATCCTGCGGCTTCAGGACGTCATTCGCTCCATACTCGTCAAGCACACCGGGCAATCACTGGAGAAGATCGCAGCGGACACGGACAGGGACTTCTACATGAACTCCGAGGCAGCGGTCGCCTACGGGGTGGTGGATGAGATACTGAGGGGGCCGGAGGCCAAGCAGGCGTCGAAGTAGGCCCTTCCGCTTCGATCGCCTATTCGCGGGGACCGTCTGCCACTATCTCTTCGATCTCCTGAGTCAGAGAGTAGCCTGCGACCGGGTTCCCGCTGCTGTCGATGACCCGTCCGCCCTCTATGCGGACGCGTCCCTCGCTGAAGGCCCTGATCGTGGCCGTGATGAGCGGAAGCTCCCTGCTCACGCCTTCCCGCCGGATCGCGCGGAAGAGCGGGCTATCGTCCCCCTGCCCGGCCTTGATCTTCTCCACCGACCTTCCCGCTATCTCGTCCCAGTGCCGATCGAACTGGCTGCCCCGAAGGGAGAAGATGCAGTAGGTTACCGGTGGGCCCTGGTCCAGCTCGGGCGTGACCAGGTGCATCATGACCCCGGTCTCGGCTGCCCGGCTCTCGATCAGGCTCCAGATGACCTCGCGCCAGGTCCCTTTGGGGCCGCCGGGGGCGGCCGGATGGAGATTGATCATGTCGTACCGCCGGCACATCTCCTCGCCGACGATGAGCATATACCCCGCCAGGACGCAGATATCGGGCTGGAACGCCTGCAGCCGCTCCATCACCCGCCGGTCGTATTCGATCCGCCAGTCCCCCGGCGCGCCGCCTCGTTCAGAGCGGAACTTCCTTGACGAGAGGCATACCAGCGGGATGCCGTAGGCCTCGACCTGATCGAGGAAGACGTCGGTGGCCTCGGACTGCCCTCGCTCGCGGTTGCAGAACACGAAGGCTATCCTGGCCTCGATGCGGCCCGTTTCGATGCTCTCCTGTATGGTCCGGAGCAGGGCACGTGATCCCTCGCCCCGCCCCGACGAGAACCAGCCCATGCTGTACACCGGTCTCAATCCCCTCCCCACCTCTTGATCAGCCTGTTTCGCACGTTGTAGAAATGGGTCAGGACGCCGGTCTTGCGCTCGACGATGCTCGCCTGACCCAGGGCCAGCTTGAACTGAGCAGCATCGCTGAACTCGGGCATTTCGACGTAGGACCTGCCGATCTCGCTGACGATATGGGCGTCACTGCCCGCAGTGCCCGGCAGGCCTCGGCTTCGAGCGAACTGCAAGGCGCGCGCCGAGTCTCTACGCAGGTAGGTGCGGGAGTTGAAGACCTCGATCAGGTCGATGTCCTTCGCTATTGTCTCCAGCGCATCGTGTCGCAGCCGTGAGTGCGATCGGAAGCGGTCGAAGGGATGAGGCACGCAGACGAGGCCGCCCTGAGCCTTGATTCGCGACACGGTCTCCTCGGGAGACAGGTGGGGAGGGATCTCCTCGCTGAGAAAGAGCCCGATGATCTCGCCGCGCGTGGTCATGACCTCCTCACCGACGATGACCTTGAACGGGGCGATCCGCTCCATCTCGAGCGCTCCGGAGATGGTGTCGTGGTCGGTCACGGCGAGACAACTGATGCCTACGGCGAGGCAATGCTCGACGATCTTGTCCGGTACGGATGTCGAGTCCTTGGAGCGCCGGGTGTGGACGTGGAGGTCGGCTCTCAGCACTTCGCTTCCCCGGTCGGCCTATGCCCTCTCCTGGTAGGTCCCGGTACGCGTGTCCACGCGGATCATGTCCCCGGTGTTGACGAAGTAGGGCACCTGGATGGTAACGCCCGTTTCCATGACCGCCGGCTTGGTGCCGGCCTGGGAAGTGTCGCCCTTGTAGCTGGGCCCGGTCTCGGTCACCATCAGCTCAACCGTGGTGGGCAGCTCGATGCCTACCGGCTCCTCGCCGTAGCGCGAGATCGTGAGTGACATTCCTTCCTTGATGTAGTTGAGGGCATCGCCCAACTGCTCCTGGGTCAGCGGCGTCTGCTCGAAGGTCTCGTTGTCCATGAAGTAGAACAGGTCGCCGTCCCCATACAGATACTGGGCGCTCCTCTGTTCGAGGCGAGCACGCCTGAAGCGGTCCCCCGCCGAGAACGTGCGTTCGATGGTATGCCCTGCGCGAATGTCCCGCAGCCTCAAGCGCACCTGGGCGCTGCCGCGCCCGACCTTGATGTGCTGGTAGTCCAGTATGCTGTAGAGCTGCCCATCGAGCTCGATGGTTACGCCCTTTCTGGCCTCAGTGGCATCGATCATCCTGCTACCTCCGAATCTTGCTCGCCGTGGTCAACTGTCGCAGCTTGCTCTTCTCGAGCGCCACGGTGTCCTCAATCCTTACCCCTCCCCAGCCGGGGATGTATATGCCGGGCTCGATCGTGAAGACCATGCCGTCGGCCAGAACGTCGGCCGAGTTTGGGCCCAGCCGGGGCTCCTCGTGGGCCGCCAGACCGACCCCGTGCCCCAGCCCGTGGCCGAAGTTCTCCTCGTATCCCGCCTGCGAGATGGCGGTGCGGCCGAGACGGTCCACCTCCTCGCCGGTCATGCCGGTGAGGAGCGTAGCCATTGCGGTGAGCTGTGCCCCCAGGACTATGTCATAGACGCGAGCGAATGTGTCGTCTTCATCTCCCGGGCAGATGGTCCGCGTCATGTCACTGCAGTACCCCCCGACCCTCGCCCCGAGGTCTATCACCACTGGCTCGCCGTCGCGAATGGCCCTGTCGGTCGGTCGGGCGTGGGGCAGGGCCGAGTTCGGCCCTGAAGCGACGATGATCTCGAAGGGCAGCGGCTCGCTTCCGTTCTGGCGAAGGCAGCTCTCCAGTCGCCAGGCGAGGTCCTTCTCCGAGATGCCGGCTTCGACCCCCGGCAGGACCTCGGCGAGCGCGGCGTCGGCCAGCGCCGCCGCCTCCTCCAGATTCCGCAGCTCCGCGTCTTCCTTGACGGCACGCAATGGTTCCACGAGGCCGCTCGCAGGCATGAGGCTGGTATCAGAGCCGTTCTCGCCCAGGGCTCGCGTCAGGTCCTTGTAGCTGCTGAACGAGAGGTCTCTGTCCTCGAAGCCCAGTCTGCGGACCCCCAGGTCCGCCAGGAGGGGAGGGAGCCACTTCGAGGGTGTGCCCTGAATCCGGACGACATCGAAGGCCGGGGCCTCAGCACGGGCCTGCTCCACGTAGCGGAAGTCGGTGGCCAGCAGGGCCCTGTTCTGTGAGATCAGGAGAAACCCGGCTGAGCCGGTGAATCCGGAGAGATAGCGCCGGTTGTCGCTCTGGGATATGAGGATGGCCTCGAGCTCGCCGTGGCCGAGCCGGCGCCGAAGCGCGTCGAGACGGTTGCTCATGGACGGCTCACGCCTCCAGCGCTGCCATTATCTCCAGCGCGGCGATGTACCCTCGCCACCCCAGCCCGGTTATCTGTCCTCGGGCTATGGGGGCGATCACGGATTCCCGTCTGAACTCTTCACGGGCGTAAATGTTGGAGAGGTGCACCTCGATCACCGGCAGGCAGGTATCCGCGAGGGCGTCGCGCAGCGAGATCCCGTAGTGCGTGAGGGCGCCCGGGTTGATGATGATGCCGGTGGCCTCCGACGCCTTCTCCTGGATGAAGTCCACGAGACTGCCCTCATGATTGGATTGGAACATCTCCACATCGACCCCGAGCTCGCTCGCCGCCTTCTCGACCAGGGTCGCGATCTCGGCGAGTGTCTTGTCCCCGTAGAGGGAGACCTGACGGGAGCCCAGCTTGTTCAAGTTCGGGCCGTTGAGCACCAGTATCTTCATTATTACTATTCCCCCTTCCCTGAGCTTCTGGGATGGGCCGCAAGGTAGCTGCGGCGGATCTGACTCTGTGTTACGTGTGTATACACCTGGGTGGTCGAAAGCTTGACGTGCCCCATGAGGTCCTGGACCACTCTGAGATCGGCGCCGCCGTCGAGCATGTGGGTGGCAAAGGTATGGCGCATGATGTGCGGGAAGACCTTCAGATCGAGCCCCGCCTGCCGCGCGTACTTCTTGACCATGTGCTGGACCCGTCGCACCGCAATCCTTTCGCCGAAGCGGTTGAGGAAGACCGCCCGGTTGGGCGTGCCCCCTTGAAGCCGGGGGCGCCCGTCCTTGAGATAGAGTCCGATCGCCTCGGCTGCCGGTACGCCCATGAGGGCCACGCGCTCCTTCGCCCCCTTGCCCCAGACCCTCAGTTGCCTCGAGCCGAGGTCCATGTCGCCGAGATCCAGAGATACTATCTCACTCACCCGCAGGCCTGCGGCGTAGAGCAGCTCCAGAATCGCCCGGTCCCGGATTCCGTATACTGTCGAGGTGTCGGGCGCGTCGATCAGCCGCGCGGTCTCTCCGTGGGTGAGGAACGTCGGCAGCCGCTTCTCCAGCTTGGGTGCCGACAGCGTAGCGGTGGGCTCGGAGTCCAGTGCTTTGATATGTTTCAAATAGCGGAAGAACGACCTCAGCGCACTGGCCTTGCGGTTGATGCTGCCCCGGCTGACGCCCCGCTCGTGCAGCCGGCCCAGGTAGGAGCGCAGCGTCGCGTGGCTGACGGTGTCGAGCGAGCGGACCCCCTTCTCCGCCAGGAAGTCCAGGAAGCCCCTGACGTCGCCGGCGTAGTTCCTCACCGTGTACGGTGAGATGCTGCGCTCGAGTTCGAGGTGCCTGATGTAGCTCTCAAGCAGTTCCTTCAAGGCTCACTCCTCGGCGGCGGCATCTCCCTCATAGTCGCACTGCGAGCACTTGGCGGTGTCCTTCTTCGACAGCGTCAGCAGTCCGCCGCACTGGGGGCAGGGCTGCGCCAGCGGCCTGTTCCAGGTGGCGGTCCTGCACTTTGGAAACCGCGAGCAGCCGTAGAAGAGCCTGCCCTTCTTGCTTCTCCGCTCTATCAACTCACCGTCGCACCCGGGCGTTGGGCACCGGACGCCGGTTCCGACGACGATGGGCTTTGCCTGCTTGCACTCGGGGAAGCCACTGCAGGAGAGGAACTTGCCCCTGCGGCCCCACTTGATCACCATCGGCCGCCCGCACTCTTCACAGGTCTCGTCCGTGCGCTGGCTGACCTTTTGTATAGTCGAGGTCGCCCTGACGACCAGCTTCTCGAAGGGGTCGTAGAACTCGCGCAGCATGGGCACCCACTCCAGGTCGCCGCTGGCGATCCGGTCCAGCTTCTGCTCCATCTGGGCGGTGAAGCCGACGTTGACGATGTCGGCGAAGTGCTCGCTGAGAAGTCCGGAGACGATCCCGCCCAGCTCTGTTGGCGCGAGCTTCCCGTTGGCTCGATCGACATAGCCGCGATCCTGAATAAGCGACAGTATGGGAGCGTAGGTGCTGGGACGCCCAATGCCCAAGTCCTCGAGCGCTTTGACGAGCGTGGCTTCCGTGTACCGGGGCGGCGGCTGCGTGAAGTGCTGCTCGGACAGCATGTCGAGGAGCCTGAGCGGGTCTCCCTTGGCCAACTCGGGTAGGGAAGTCCTGGCGCTCCCGTTCTCGTCCTCGTCCTTCCCCTCCTGATAGACGGCGAGGAATCCGGGGAAGGCGGTCACGGAGGACTTGGCCCGGAACAGGTAGCTCTTCCCGGCGGGCTTCGCCTCGACATCCACCGTCGTGGTGTCGATCTGCGCCGCCGCCATCTGGCTGGAGACCATTCGCTGCCAGATGAGCGTGTAGAGCCTCAGTTGCTCCCTCGTCAGGTGGGCCTTGACCTGCGCCGGCTCCCTGCGAATGGAGGTAGGCCGGATGGCCTCGTGTGCCTCCTGCGCGCCCTTTACCTTCCTGGCGAAGCGGCGCGGCGACGGCGGGAGATAGTCGGGCCCGTACCGCTCCTCGATGTAGGACCGGGCTTCCGAGATCGCGGACGTCGCAACCCTGGTGGAGTCCGTGCGCATGTAGGTGATGAGGCCGACGTGACCCTCCTCGCCCAGAGGCAGTCCTTCGTAGAGCTGCTGGGCCACGGCCATGGTGTGCTTCGCGCTGAACCTCAGCTTGCGCCATGCTTCCTGCTGCAGAGTGCTGGTAATGAACGGCGGTGATGGCTGGCGGGCACCCCGCTTGAGAGCGACCGAGGACACGGAGTAGCTCGCATTCTTGAGCTCAGCCACGAGCTCTCGGGCCTGGTCCTCGTTGGCCAGGTGGACCTTGCCCCCGCTCATCTTGCCCACGAAAGCAGCCCGGAAGCTCCGCGAGCTGGCGCTCTCCCGCGCCAGTTCCGCCTCAATCGACCAGAACTCAACCGGGACGAATTCGGAGATCTCGGACTCCCGGTCAACGACGAGCTTCAGCGCCACGGACTGCACCCTGCCCGCCGAGAGTCCCGGTCTGACCCTCTTCCACAGCAGCGGGCTGAGCTTGTAGCCCACGAGCCGGTCGAGGATTCTGCGGGCCTGCTGGGCATCCACCAGCTTCATGTCGATGGAACGCGGGTGGCGAAAGGCGTGGGCGATGGCCTCCCTGGTTATCTCGTGGAACACGACCCGCTTGATTGGCAGTTTCTGCAGCTTGGCCGCCTGAATGATATGCCAGGATATGGCCTCACCTTCGCGATCGGGGTCGGTAGCCAGGTATACTGTCGTGGCACCTGCTCCTGCAGCCTTGATGTCGCTGATGGCCTTCTTCTTCT
>CAZNMB010000045.1:0-9391 GCA_964574095.1 uncultured Dehalococcoidia bacterium | reverse complement strand
CCGAGGGCAAGAGCTCCACATTCAGTTTCACCCTACCCCAGGCTCCCGCCAACTGAGCCGGGAGCGCCGCAAGACCTAACCTCTTCTTAACAGGGCCTTAAACACGCCTTAAACGCCGCGTGCTACTCTTGTGGTCGAGATGACAGTGATGCCGAGTGTACTTCCACCGCAGCAGGGTCCATGAGGAAAGTCGTGTTCGCCTGCGTCCACAATGCGGGCCGGAGCCAGATGGCCGAGGCGCTGTTCAACCACTACGCCGCGGGCAGGGCCCAGGCCTTGTCCGGCGGGACCCGTCCGGCGGCCCACAAGGACCGCAACGTCGTTGCGGCCATGCAGGAGATCGGCATCGACATCAGCATCCAGCGTCCCAAGGCGCTGACGCCCGAAGTGCTGGGCGGCGCCGAGAGGGTCATCACCATGGGCTGTGGCGAAGAAGGCGTCTGTCCGGCCGTCTCCGTGCCGGCCGAAGACTGGGGTCTGGACGACCCCGAGGGCCAGGCCATGGAGAAGGTGAGAGAGATAAGGGACGAGATCGATGCCAGGGTGAGGAAGTTGATAAGTGAGATGAAGCTGTAGGAGGAGGTGGCTCGTGTAGGCAATTCGGACCGGTCCGGACCACCCGCAAATCACACACTGAAGGAGAACAGCAATTGAACAGTGGATTCAGATTGAAATGGCTAACGGTGCCGCTGGCGCTTCTCGCCGCCCTGGCCGTTGTCGTCGCCGGGTGCAGCAGCAACTCAGAGGGGGGCAGCGGCGAGTTGTCGGGCTCCATCAAGATCGCGGGCTCCAACACCGTGACACCTCTGGCGTCGGTGTGGGCCGAGGACTTCATGGCGGCCAATCCCAAGGTCAGCATCGCCGTCAGCGGCCCCGGCTCCGGCGTGGGCATCGCCGCGCTCATAGACGGCACGACCGACATCTGCCAGGCCTCACGCAAGATGAAGTCAGCCGAGATTGAGCAGGCCCGGGCAAACGGCGTGGAGCCCAATGAGATCCAGGTAGCCACCGACGCTCTCTCCGTGGTGGTGAATCCCAACAACCCGGTGTCGGAGCTGACCATAGCCCAGCTCTCGGCGATCTACACCAACCAGATCACAAACTGGGAGGACGTCGGGGGCGCCGACGCGCCGATCGTCGCCATCGCGCGGGACACCAACTCGGGCACTCACGTCTACTTCAAGGAACACGTGGTCCAGATGGAGGACCTGACCACCGAGGACACGAGCCTTGAGTATGGCTCCAAGGTGCTCTTCCTGCCGTCTACCGAGGCAGGGGTATCGGAGGTGGCGAAGAACCCGAATGCCATATTCTACTCCGGACTGGGATACGTCACCGACGCGGTGAAGTCGCTGGGAATCAAGACGACAGCGGCAGACCCGGCGGTGCTGCCCAGTCTCGAGACCGCCCTCGACGGCACCTATCCGATCGCACGGCCCCTTCTGTTCTACACTGACGGCGAACCCCAGGGAGTGGTGAAGGCATTTGTCGACTACTGCCTGTCGCCGGAGGGACAGGCGGAGGTGACCGCAGTAGGCTATGTCCCGCTCCCGTAGGCGAACGTAGCTGAGCAAGCCCGCGAGAACGGGGCACGAAGGTTGGAGGGCAACATAGCAGCGAACGCAGACCGGCATGTTTCCCCCGGTGCCACCGCCGAAGGTCTCGCCGGAGACCTGAGGCGGCGGTGGCGACTGGGGGAGAAACTCATCGAGGGGTGGATCCTGCTTGCGGGACTGCTGGCAGTAGTAGTCCTGCTGGGCATTGTCGTGCTCCTGCTGAAGGAGGGCCTGCCCGTCTTCATACACACGCCTCCCTGGGACTTCTTCTTCGGCACCAAGTGGTACCCGGTCTCCGAGCCTCCGACATTCGGCATCGCGCCCTTCTTCGCGGCCACGCTGATGGTCACTCTCGTGGCCACAGCCATCGCCGTGCCGGTGGGCGTTGGCTGCGCCGCGTACCTGGCCGAGGTTGCGCCGGCGAGGGTCAGGGAGACCGTCAAACCCATTGTGGAGATTCTGGCGGGAATCCCGTCAATCGTGATGGGCTTCATCGGTCTCATGCTGCTGTCGCCACTTGTTCAAAGCGCTTTCAATCTGCCCACAGGACTGACCGGCCTTACCGCCGGGATCATGCTCTCCCTGATGAGCCTGCCCATCATCGTCAGCGTTTCCGAGGACGCCCTCCGCGCCGTGCCCAGGGAGTTCAGAGAAGCATCCTACGCTCTCGGCGCCACCAGGTGGGAGACGATCCGGCATGTGTGCATTCCGGCGGCGCTCTCCGGAATATCCGCCGCGATAATGCTCGGCGTCGGCCGCGCCATCGGCGAGACGATGACTGTGCTCCTGGTTGCCGGCGGAGCGCTGGCGCTGCCCACGTCACCGGCAGAGCCGATGATGCCCATGACAGCCGCCATCGCGTCCGGCATCGGCAACGCGGTAAGGGGCGGGCTGCAGTACCATGCGCTCTTCGCGATCGGGCTGACCCTGTTTGTGATGACACTGGGGGTCAACCTGGTGGCCGACAGGGTGCTCGAGCGCCAGAAGAGGAAGTTCGCGAGGTAGCCACAGCATGACTCGTCGCGGGAGACTTCAGCGGCAATTGACCCAGCGGATCGCCGTCGGCCTTCTGCTTCTGGCGGCGCTCGCCGTGGTGGCTCCGGTCGTATTCATCGTACTGCAGGTGATCGTCAGAGGGGCCGGGGCGATCAGTTGGGAGTTCCTGAGTGAGGCCCCCTCCCAGGCGGGAAAGGCGGGCGGCATCTTGCCAGCGATCGTCGGGACCCTCTACCTGATGATCGGCACTATCGTCCTGGCCCTGCCCGTAGGCGTACTGGCCGGAGTCTACCTGACGGAATATGCCCGCGCCAACTGGCTGACAAGGCTCATCAATCTGGCGATCATCAACCTGGCGGGAGTGCCCAGCATCGTCTACGGCCTGTTCGGCCTTGGTGTCTTCGTTCTGGGCCTGCATTTCGGAATGTCCCTCCTGGCAGCGAGCCTGACCCTCGCGTGCCAGGCCCTGGCCATGACAGTGACCACCTCGCGGGAGGCGATACTGGCAGTCCCGATGGAGCTCAGGGAGGGCAGCCTCGCCATCGGAACCACCAAGTGGCAGACGGTGCGGCACGTGGTCCTGCCCCAGGCGCTTCCGGGGATAACGACAGGCGCGATACTCGCGATGAGCCGCGCCGCCGGCGAGACCGCCCCGATTCTGGTGGTCGGCGCCGCTTTCCTCCTCCCCGGACTGCCCAACTCGCCCTTTGACCAGTTCATGGCGCTGCCGTATCATCTCTACACGGTCGCGGCCCACGTTCCGGGCGTATCCCAGACCACGATGTGGGGCGTTGCCCTGGTCCTGCTGATGGTGGTGCTCTTCTTCAACGGGCTCGCGACTGTGGTGAGGCTGCGAGCCCGCCGCCGGAGCTACAGCTGATGCGACTCGACGTTGTACCGCCCGAAACTGAGAGAGGCAAGCAGCCTGCGGCCAAGCTGAAGGCGGCGATGGTGAACCTGTTCTACGGGGACTTCCAGGCGCTACGGCACATCACGCTCGACATCCCCGAGCGCGCCATCACCGCGGTGATAGGGCCCTCCGGGTGCGGGAAGTCCTCGTTTCTCCGGCTGTTCAACAGAATGAATGATCTGATCCCCGGCATCAAAGTCGAGGGCCTGGTCAGCCTTGACGGCGTGCCGGTCTACGGCAGGGCCATCGACGTGGTGGAGCTGAGAAAGCGCGTGGGGATGGTCTTCCAGAAGCCCAACCCGTTTCCCATGTCGGTGTTCGAGAACGTGGCCTTCGGCCCCAAGCGGCACGGCAAGAAGGGCCGCTCCGCGCTCGGTGACATAGTCGAGAGGAGCCTGCGGCAGGCGGCGCTCTGGGACGAGGTCAAGGAGAAGCTCGACAGGTCGGCCCTGGAGCTTTCCGGGGGGCAGCAGCAGCGGTTGTGCATCGCGCGGGTGTTAGCCGTGGAGCCGGAGGTCATCCTGATGGATGAGCCGTGCAGCGCGCTCGACCCCATAGCCACGCTCAAGATCGAGGACCTGATGAGAAGCCTGGCCGAGAACTACACGATCGTCACGGTGACCCACAACATGCAGCAGGCGGCAAGGGTGTCCGACATGACCGCCTTCTTCATGATGGAGGAGGACCGCGCCGGCGTGCTGGTGGAACACGGCCCAACGTCCCGGATATTCACCAACCCGCGCGACAAGCGAACAGAGGACTACATAACCGGCCGCTTCGGATAGCTGCCTCGGGAGGTCCCGCACATGGAGATTAGAACCGGCTTTCACAAGAGGCTGCGCGATACTCAGGACGACGTGCTGCTCATGGGGAGCATGGTGGAGAAGGCAATCATGCGCTCCATCGACGCTCTGAAGAAAAGGGATGTCGCTCTCGCCCACCAGGTGATCGACGACGACTGCAAGGTGAACGACAAGCGGTTCGAGATCGAGGACAGATGTGTCCAGCTCATGGCTACTCAGCAGCCGATGGCGAGCGACCTGCGCACGCTTGTGGGTGTACTCAGCGTGGTGTCCGAACTGGAGCGAATCGGCGACTATGCGGCGGGCATAGCCACGAACGCGACGGCGCTGGCACAGGAGCCACCGCTCAGACTGCCACCGGGTCTCTCCAAGATGGCCGAGAAGTCGGCCGACATGCTGCGGCGCAGCCTGAGCGCCTTCGTCAACCGGGATGCGGAGTCCGCCCGGCAGATCGCCGACGAGGACGACGAGATTGACGAGACTTACAACGTTGTGCTGAGAGAACTGATAGACGCCATGATCAAGGACCCTGGCATCGTCAACAGGGCCGTAAGGCTGATCTGGGTGGCGCACCGCCTGGAGCGAAACGGCGACCGGGTGACCAACATCTGCGAGCGTGTGGTTTTCGTCGTGACCGGAACAATGGAGGAGTTCGGCACCTCGACCTGCAGGCCGTGAAATGCGCCGGACTGCGGCCGGCAGCTCGCCTTCTTCCTCAACCCCGCTCCCATCTCCAGCATCCTGGACTCCGCAGCGGCGGGCCGAAGGCTGCCGCAGAAGTCCACGTACTTCCACCCCAAGACGCCCGCCGGCATGGTAATGTACCCGCTCTGGGACTGATTCCGCAGGGCGACGACCCCGGTGAGCTTCCCCGTGACCGTCCCCACATGCCTCAGGCCCTGCCGCGCGGCACGGGCGGGATGCCGCCCTTGTGACAGCAGGCCAGGGCATGTATAGTTACCCAGAAGCACGAGCCCCCGCGCCCGTGCCAAGCAGGCGCACAACGGCAGCGCGCTTCCGGGGTGGCCAAGTGAGAGAAGGGATGACCGGCGAGGCCACATCGAGTGTGCCCATCCCCACCAACGCGCCATGCGGGCCGGGGGGAGGAGCCCCGGACGCCTCACTACCCGAGCCGCCCGCCGCGCCGTTTGGAGTCAAGGCCCTGGGGAACAAGTGGATCCAGGCGGCCGGCATCGCCGCCCTGGTCTTCGCCATCTACTTCGTGACCAATGTGGGCGCGACCTCGAACGACCACTACGTGCGCCTGGCGGACGCCGTCCTCCACGGTCGGCTCTACCTGATCGATGCGCCGAACCACCTCGAGCTCGCCAGGTACGGGGATAAGGCGTTCGTGATCAGTCCGCCCGGCCCTCTCGTGTTCGTCTTGCCGTGGGTTGCCCTTTGGGGGGCCAGCACTAACCAGACCGTCCTCTGCTCGCTGGTGGGCGCGGGCGCGGTGGGGCTGCTCTGGGTCGCGACGGAGCAGCTTCGATGGAGCGTGAGCTTCCGGCTGGGGATGGTGCTCCTCGTGGGCCTGGGCACCAACCTCTGGTGGTGCGCCACTGACGGCGGAGTGTGGATGTTCGCCCACGTGTCAGCGGTCTTCTTCCTCATGGCCGCCCTGGTGGAGACAACGGGCAGGAACCGCCCGTGGCTGGTGGGCATCCTCGTCGGCATGGCGGGGCTGTCGCGGCTGCCGGTATTCCTTGCATTCCCCTTCTTCGCCTACACGGTAGGCCGCGGTCAGTGGGACCGACAAGGCATGGCGCGGATCGTTGTCTTCGGGGCGGCGCTGGTGGCGATGGGGGGCCTCTATCTGCTGTGGACCTACGGCGAATACGGTGCCCTTGGGCTGGGGTATGAGCGCGGGCAGTTCGTTGACGAGCCCCAGTTCTCCAAGGGCCTGTTCGACATCGCCTACTTCCCCCGCCACGTATACGCCATCCTGTTCCACGTCCCCAAGTACACCGATGAGTTCCCCTATTTCCAGCCGTCCCACCTGGGGCTGGGACTCTTCTTCACGACGCCAGCCCTTCTCTATATGTTCCGGGCGAAGCTGCGAGAAGGGATCGTCGCGGCCGCTCTCGTGTCGCTCGCGTGTGTCTCGGTCCTGCTGGTAACCTACGGAGTGACCGGCTACCTCCAGTTCGGCTACCGCTTCAGCCTCGACGTGCTGCCGTTCATGGTGATCCTGGCGGCCTCGGGCATGCGCCACCGCCTGAGCCGGATGGCCGTCGCGCTGATCCTGCTGAGCTGCGCCGTGAACCTGTGGGGCACGCTCAGTTTCAACAAGCTCGGGTGGATGGTCTGGTACTAGCCGCGTTCCCCTGGAGGCAGCCCGAAGAACTCGATCGCATTGCGCGTGGTACGATCGGCGACGGCGGCCGCGTCCAGCCCCTTGATCCCGGCCACGGCATGCAGCGACCGCACGACGTCCGCGGGCCGGGACTCGCACCTGGTCTCCCTGCCGTACCAGACGGGGCAGTCTGTCTCCAGAAGCAGGTTCTCGAGGGGGGTCTCCCTGATCGCTCTCCGGTGCTCGTCGTGGTACTCGGCGGCAGGTGTGGCCGATATGAGGCAGCCGGCGGCGACTATCTCCCGCAGTACACCAGCTCCACCGGTGTACCAGTGGAAGACCGCCTTCGACACGCCCGACTCCACGACCAGATCGAAGGAGTCCTTCCACGAGTACCTGCTGTGGACGCTGACCGGTTTGCCGTGGCGCCTGGCCGCGCCCAGCATCTCCCTGAACGCCGCCTGCTGGCGGTCCTTGTCCGCCGCGGCCCTCACCCGCTTGTGATAGTCCAGGCCGACCTCACCTATCGCCACGATGCTTCCGACATGATCCTCGACCTGGCGCAGCACGGCGTCGATGCCGCGCGCCGCCATCGCTCCCAGGTTCCACGGGTGCAGGCCCAGCGCGGGATAGACGAGCCCTTTGTACCTCTCCGCCAGATCGAGCACCTTGAGATTGGACTCGTAGTCCTGGCCCACCGCGACCAGCGCCACAACGCCGGCGTCCTGTGCTTCTCGAACAGCCGACTCGACGTCCGCTATCTCATCGAGATGCGCGTGGCTGTCAACCAGCCTGTATGGACCCGCGCTCATCGCCGCTGGACCGCTCCCTTCCAACAAATGAAGGCGCCGGGTTGGCCCTCGTGCTCAACCCAGCGCGCTGTCATCAACCTGTGCTGTCCGGCGCGTCACCCCGCGTCGGGGCCCGTCGCGCCTACTTGCTCATCAGCCCGTACTTCTCGATGTTAGCGTCGGCGACCGCCTGAATCTGCTGGACCTCGTCGCGCGCGCCATCCTTGCCGAAGAGGTGCCTGAACCTGGTCTGCAGCTTCAGGTACTCCTCCGCGGACACCTTCTTCGGGATCTTCCGCACCTTCATGTCCCCATGGTCAACCTCGTACAGCGGGAAGAGCCCGCTGTTCACCGCCATTCGGGCGATGTCGATGGTCCGCGAGGAATCGCTGCCCCATCCCAGGGGACAGGGTACATGAACGTGGACGTACTTGGGGCCGCGTATGGACAGTGCCTTCTTGATCTTCTTGTCGAGGTCGTTGATGTAGCCCACCGAGGCTGTGGCTACGTAGGGCACGCCGTGCGCAAGTATTATCTGGGGCAGGTCCTTCTTCGGCCGGGCGTTGCCCAGGGAGACCTTCCCCGGAGGGCTGGTGGTGGTGCGGGCGTAGAACGGAGTGCAGCCGCTGCGCTGGATGCCCGTATTCATGTAGGCCTCGTTGTCGTAGCAGACATAGAGCACGTCATGCCCGCGCTCCATCATGCCCGAGATCGCGCCGAAGCCGATGTCGGCGGCGGAGCCGTCGCCGCTCATCGCGATGACCCTGACGTCATCGAGGCGGCCCGTGGCTTTCAGCGCCGATTCCACGCCCGATGCCACCGCTGCTATGTTCTCGAACAGAGAGTGGATGTAGGGCACGCCCCACGCGGACTCCCCGTACTTGGAGCTGAATATCTCCAGGCAGCCGGTGGAATTGACCACGATAATGTTGCGCCCGGCGGCTCTCAGTACGAGGCGGACCGCCAGCGACTGTCCGCAGCCGGGGCACGCCGTATGTCCCGACGAGAAGATGTGATCGAATGACTTGTCTTTCCCCTTGGCCTTCTCCTTGACTTCAGGCATTTACTCCCTCCAGCTCCAGGTCCTCTCTCAGATGAACGAACTCGGCATCCACTGCCCCCTCCTGTGCCTTGCTCACCGCGCCCCTGATGTCCTCCATCGTCACGTCTCTGCCGCCAAGGCCGATGACGAACCCGTCGATGCCGGGTGACGCCGGGCGCCCCTGGAACAGCGCTCTCAGCTCAGTCGCGAGCGGTCCGCTGTTCCCCAGGGAGACGGCCTTCTCCAGCACCACAATGTCGCGGGCGTTCTTGAGCGCGTCGTAGAGGGCCGCCGCGGGCAGAGGCCGGAAGGCGATGAGCCGCAGCAGACCGACCTTCTGGCCCTTTTCACGCAGCTCATCCACAACCTCCTTGATGGTGCCCGCCATCGAGCCCATCGCCACCACCACGGTTGAGGCGTCGCCCAGCCTGTACGCCTCGAAGGCCCCGTGGGCGGGGCGCCCGAAGGACTTGCTGAAGTCGCGCGCCACCTCCTCGATGATGGGCAGCGTCGCCCGGAGCGTCTCCTGGAGCATGTAGCGCGTCTCCATGTACTTGTCCGGCTCCGCGTACGCGCCCAGCGTCAGCGGGTTGGCCGGGTCCAGGCGATACATGGGAGCGAAGGGAGGCAGGAAAGCATCTACGTCCTCCTGATCGGGGAGGTCCACCATCTCGTATGCATGGGGCAGCACGAACCCATCGACGCAGACCATCACCGGCAGCATCACGCGGTGGTCTTCAGCGATCTTGTAGGCCTGGAGGATCAGGTCACAGGCCTCCTGGTTGTTCTCAGCGTAGAGCTGGACCCAGCCGCTGTCCCTCACCGCCATCGAGTCCTGCTGGTCGTTCCAGATGTTGAGCGGGGCCGATACCGAGCGATTGGCGTTCACCATCACCACGGGGAGTCTCATTCCCGCGATGTTGAACACCACCTCGGCCATCAGCAGCAGCCCCTGGGACGTCGTCGCCGTGAAGACACGGACGCCCGCGGCGCTGGC
>CAZNMB010000044.1:4083-9399 GCA_964574095.1 uncultured Dehalococcoidia bacterium | reverse complement strand
TTGTGGGAATCGCTGTGTGGGAAGGACAGATACGCATAGCCGCAGCCTTCGCGGCATCCATTCTAGCCTTTGGCGTACGCAGGAGACTTGTCCGTCAGGCATAGCGGACGGCCCTGGCGGACATGTGAGGGGGCCGAGTTGGCCCCCTTCTTGTGTTGTGGGCGGGACGGCGTCGACCAGCCCTATCAACAGAGCGCGGGAGTGGTCGGAGCGGATGCTCCGACCCACCCGGGTTTGCGCAGGGGTAGCCTGGAGCATGTGCTCCAGGAGCGGGGTCGGGGGAGGTCTCTACACCTCGAGGCGCGTGCGGGCGATGATCTCCAGCTTGGCGGCGTCCGGCAGGTCGTCGAAGTAGGCGCAGTAGCCGGACACCCGCACCACCAGCTCAGGGTACTTGCCCGGATGGAGGCGGGCGTCCTTGAGCGTCTCGGGGTCGAGCACGTTGAGCTGCATCTCCATGCCCCCGGCGTCGAAGAAGCCCTTTACCAGCCCGCAGAGGACGTTGATGCCCCGGTCCCCGGCCAGCGTGTGCGGATCGAAGCGGAGATTCATCGCATAGCCGTTGGGAGACAGCGTCGAGTCCACGCTTGCCACCGAGTTGAGCAGGGCGGTCGGGCCCAGGCGGTCCCGTCCGTTGGCGGGACCGATGCTGGCCGCGAGGGTCTCACCGGCCTTCCTGCCGCTCGGCAGCGCGCTCACCTTCTTCCCGAAGGCGACGTGGCATGTGACCGAGTAGAAGCCGGGCACGTAGGGTCCGCCCCGGGTGTTGCGGTGCCGGGCAAGGGCCGAGTGGAAGATGCGCACCACCCGGTTGGCGTACTCGTCCGGCAGAGGCTGGTTGTTGCCGTATTTCGGCGCCCTGAGCAGCTCGGCCTGCACCTCGGGATCGGCTGAGTAGTTGCCGCGCAGGGCCCGCAGCACGCGGGCCATCGAGTACTTGCGCCGCTGGAAGACCACGTCATGGAGCGCGGCGAGCGAGTCGGCCACGTCGGCAACCCCCACGCCCTGTATTCCGCTCGAGTTGTACAGCGCCCCTCCCTCGGTGACGTCCCGGCCACACTCCAGGCAGCCGTCCACGAGCATTGAGGAGAGCGGGGTGGGGTGGTAGTCGCGGTTGCCCTTCTCGATCACCTGGAGGTCTCTGACCATGCGGGCGGCCATGTAGTCCACCTGCTCGCGGAAGGACTCCATCACCTCGTCGATACTCGTGAAACCGGCGGGGTCGGGAGTCGCCGCGCCGATCCTGCCCCTGCTCCCGAGCCGCCTTCCGCGGTTCAGCGCCAGCTCAAGGCACAGGGGCAGGTTGAACAGGCCGGCATCGGTGGAGAAGAAGCTCCTGCCCGGCAGCGCCAGCTCCACGCAGCCCACCACGGCATAGTCTCGCGCCTCGCCTAGTGGATAGCCGTGCGCCTGAAGGGCGGAGACGGCGGCGGGATCGTTGAAGAGCGCGGGCACTCCGTTGCCCTTGGCGGCCACCTCCGCGACGCGCCTCAGGTACTCTTCGGGCGCGCCGGGGTGGACACGGGCCTGGTAGTTGGGATCGCGCAGGCCGGATTCCTCCATAACGTCAAGGAAGAGATAGGTGAGGTCGTTGACCACGTCTCTGCCGTCGCGGTCCGTGCCCCCCACGATCGCCGCCTGCACCACGAGGTAGCCGCCGTGGTACTGGCTGACCCTCTCCGACAGCAGGAAGACGTGTTCGGTGGCCTTGGCGGAGAAGCAGAGAAGGAGGTCGCGGGCCCTGTCGGGCGTGATCCTGCCCGCCTCGAGGTCTCGCTTGTAGTAAGGATAGAGGTACTGGTCCATTCTGCCGAAAGAAACGGCGGAGTTCAGCCCCTCCAGGTTGACCGCCAGATGTGTCAGCCAGAGAGACTGCAGGGCCTCGTGGAAGGTCTCCGCCGGGTGGCAGGGCACCTTGCGGCAGATGCGGGCGATCTCGGCAAGCTCGGCGGCATGGCCGGCATCGGGCTCCCCGGCGGCGAGGCGCTCGGCTTCGTCCGCGAGACGTCTCGAATGCGTGACCAGGCCCTCGCATGCTACGCGGACCGCGCTGTAGAGATCGCCGTCTTTCTCTTCGATGGACTCCAGGTAGCCCTCGACCCCCAGCCCGAGCATTCTGGGATAGTTGGGCAGGAAGTGCCCGATGCCGCCGGCCTCGTTTATGAGGTAGTACGTGGCGTCGAGCTGCTCCAGCGCGTAGCGCAGGAAGGACCGGACATGCGGGAAGAAGGCCCGAAACGGCATGTTGCGCAGGAGCCAGTAGGGGAACACGCGGAGCAGCAGGTGCACGCGATCCCGCCGCGATATCCGCAGCGGGGTGGTCTTCCTTCTACCAATCCACGGCAGCTCGGTGCCCATGAAGACGCCGGCCAACTCGGGCTGGATCAGGGCGGACTTGCGGTGGCTGCCCACATTCCCCACGATGAGCTCGTCCGGGTAGATGCGCACCGACTTGTGCTCCAGCACGTAGCGCAGGGCCCGGGCCTTGCGGAGAGCCATGGGCTCCTTCGAATTGTCGTGGTGCCTGAAGTAGTCCGTCACGAGGCGCGCCCTCTCCGGACAGAGGGAGACCGGCGTGGACATGAGCTCTTTCTTTATGCGCTCGAAGCGCGGCGAGCCCCGCTTGCCTCCGACGGACGCGACATCGGCTTTCACGGCTGCGCTCCTGTGCTGCGATTATATCATACCCCTGAGGTGCTCGACATAACTACAGCGGTGAGGCATTGCCGGAAGCCAATGGTGCGCGGACGCGCATCACCGGCCGGCGTGCCGGCCGCCGAAAACACGCACAATACTGCCTTGACAAACATGCACCCCGGCAATATCATCGCCACGCTGTCAGGGGGCATCCCGAGCTTGGTGCCCGAAGCGGACACCGGCTCGCTGCAGGTGCGGCTGCGGACGTGTGATAAGATAGGGGATGGGGAGTGCAATGAGAACAAGAAAGATCAGAAAAGCCGCCGTGCTCGGTGCCGGCGTAATGGGAAGCAAGATCGCGGCCCTGCTGGCGGGCGTGGACGTTCGCACCTACCTGCTGGACATCGTTCCGGCGGAGCCGGACGCCGGCGACGTCAAGAAAGGGCTGACCAAGGACTCTCCCGACTTCAGGAGCAAGCTCGCCAGAGCCGGGATACGGTCCACCCAAGGGGCAAGGCCGCCGGCGATGTTCATCGCGGCGGACGCCAAGCTCATGACGCCGGGCAACTTCGAGGACCACCTGGAGTGGCTCGCCGATGCCGACTGGGTCATCGAGGGCGTCGTCGAAGACCTCCAAGTGAAGAGGGACCTGCTGCGGCAGGTTGAGAAGCATCTGAAGCCCGGCGCGATTCTGAGCACGAACACGTCCGGGCTGTCGGTGAACAGGATCTCGGAGGAGCTGTCGAAGGAGACCCGGGCGCACTTCCTGGGCACGCACTTCTTCAATCCCCCTCGACACATGAAGCTTCTCGAGATCATACCCGGCAAGTCGACCGACAGGGAGCTGCTCTCATTCATGGCGGACTTCTGCGAGAGGCGGCTCGGCAAGAGCGTCGTCTTTGCCAAGGACACGCCCAACTTCATCGCCAACAGGATCGGCGCCCACGCCGTGCTCGGCGTCATGAAAGCGATGGTGGAGGACGGCTACACGATCGAGGAGGTTGACGCAATCACCGGCCCTCCGATGGGTAGGCCCAAGAGCGCCTCGTTCCGAACGTCGGACATGGTGGGGCTGGACACGTTCCTCAAGGTGGCGCAGAACGTCTCGGCGAACATCGAGGACGAAGGGGAGAAGCAGGACTTCGCTGTCCCCGAGTTCGTGAACAAGATGGTGGCGGCCGGTCTCCTCGGGGACAAGACACAGAAGGGCTTCTACCAGAAGACCGCGGGCCCCCAGGGCACGCAGATACTCACCCTTGACTACACGACGATGGACTACGTCCCCCAGAGGAAACCTGATCTGCCGGTCCTCGGCGGGCTGAAGAAGGTCCGCGGCGCGGCCGAGCGCCTGCGGACGCTGGCCAGTTCGGACGACCGCGCCGGTCTTTTCGCCTGGAAGGCGCTCAAGAGGATGCTCCTCTACAGCGCGGCCAAGGTTCCCGAGATCGCCGACGACATCGTCAGCGTGGACCGGGCCATGAGGTGGGGGTTCAACTGGGAGCTGGGCCCCTTTGAGACCTGGGACGCCATCGGACTCAAAGAGTCCGTGGTGAGGATGGAGAAGGAGGGCGTCAAAGTACCGGAGAACGTGGAGCGTATGCTCCAGTCCGGGCGCGACCGGTTCTACGAGAGGCGGGACGGCAAGACCTACTACTATGACTTCGGCGAGCGCGACCATGTAGAGATCGAGGACCGGCCCGAGATAATAGTCCTGCCGTCACTCAGGGAACGGCAGAAGGTGGTCAAGTCCAACGCCGGGGCCAGCCTGGTCGATCTGGGCGACGGCATTGCCTGCCTTGAGTTCCATTCGGCTAACAACGCGATCGATCCCGACGTCATCCAGATGATGCTCGACAGCGCCGCCGAGGTGGAGGAGAACTTCGAAGGGCTGGTCATCGGCAATCAGGGGGCCAACTTCTGCGTGGGGGCGGACCTGAAGGGGGTCTACCCCGCGATCATGGAGAAGCAATGGGACGCCCTGGAGCAGGCACTGGCCGATGTCCAGCAGGCGTGCCTGCGGATGAAGTATTGCGAGAAGCCGGTGGTGGCGGCCCCGTTCCGGATGGCCCTGGGCGGCGGATGTGAGATATGTCTGGCGACGGCCATGGTCAGGGCCCACGTCGAGACCTATATCGGGCTGGTGGAGTTCGGGGTGGGCGTCATTCCCGCGTCAGGCGGCTGCAAGGAGATGCTGCTCAGGGCTACGGACTGGGTGCCCAAGGAGATCCCCAGCGCCGTGCCCGGAGGGGGCAAACCCGACCTCCTGCCCTACGTCGCCAAGGTCTTCGAGACGATAGCCATGGCCAAGACATCGACCTGCGCCCAGGAGGCGTACGAGCTGGGCTTCCTCAGGCCCCACGACAGCATCACGATGAACTTCGACCACCTGCTGTACGACGCCAAACAGGCGGCGCTGTCCCTGGCGAAAACGGGGCACCGGCCGCCGAGGCGGAGAGACGAGATCAGGGTTGTGGGCAGGACGGGCCGGGGTCTGCTCGAGCTCATGGTGTACCTCCTGAAAGAAGGCCTGTATATTACGGACCACGACGGCCTGGTGGCGAGGAAGCTGGCCTATGTGCTCACCGGCGGTGATGTGGACCTGAACACCGTGGTGACCGAGCAGTATCTTCTGGACCTCGAGCGGGAAGCCTTCATGTCGCTGTGCGGCGAGGAGAAGAC
>CAZNMB010000044.1:2619-3983 GCA_964574095.1 uncultured Dehalococcoidia bacterium | reverse complement strand
ATCTTCTGGACCTCGAGCGGGAAGCCTTCATGTCGCTGTGCGGCGAGGAGAAGACTCAGGCGAGGATGAAGCACTTCCTCGAAACGGGCAGGCCGCTGAGGAACTAGTCCGGACGGCAAGGAGACAACAGGATGAGGGAAGCAGTAGTAGTATCGGCGGTGCGCACGGCCATAGCGAGGGCCATAAGCGGGACTCTGAGGAACACGCGGCCTGAGCACACGGGCACGGAGGTGGTGAAGGAGGCGGTGAAGAGGGCGAGGGGACTGGACCCGCGTGAGATAGACGACGTGGTCGTCGGCTGCTCCTTCCCCGAGGCGGAGATGGGGATGAACCTGGGCAGGGTGCTTGCCCTCAAGGCCGGGTTGTCGTCGGACGTGCCCGGCGTGACCGTGAACCGGTACTGCGCCTCGGGCCTCAATGCCATAGCGATCGCCAGCGAGACCGTCATGTGCGGCTTCGCCGACGTAGTGGTGGCGGCCGGTGTGGAGCACATGACGCTGGTGCCTATGGGCGGCAACAAGCCCCTCCCCGACCCGGACCTGATCGAGTCCATGCCGGAAGCTTACATCACCATGGGGCTCACGGCGGAGAACGTGGCGCAGAGGTTCAACGTCAGCAGGGAAGACCAGGACGCGTTCGCCCTGGAGAGCCACCGGAAAGCGATACGGGCCCTCAACGAGGGGGTGTTCAAAGGCCAGATCCTGCCTTTCCAGGTGGTGGACCGCACGTTTGAGAATGGGAAGACTGTGAAGATCGAGAAGACCTTCGACACCGACGAATGCGTGCGGTTCGACACGTCTATGGAGAGGCTTGCCCGGCTGCGGCCCCTCTTCCGGGGGGGCGGCTCGGTGACCGCAGGCAACTCCTGCCCGATGAACGACGCGGCGGCCGCCGTCGTCGTCATGTCCCGGGAGAAGGCGAACGATCTGGGGCTGAAGCCCCTGGCCGTGTTCCGGTCCTTCGGCGTGGGCGGAGTGGACCCCGAGGTCATGGGCATTGGGCCGGTGGTGGCCGTTCCCAAGGCGCTGAAGTACGCCGGTATCACTCTCGACCAGGTTGATCTCATCGAGCTGAATGAGGCGTTTGCGTCCCAGTCTGTCTACGTGGTCAGGGAGCTGGGCATCGACATGAACAGGCTGAACGTCAATGGTGGTTCCATCGCCCTCGGCCATCCTCTCGGGTGCACGGGAGTGTATCTGACGACGAAGCTGCTGCACGAGATGGAGCGGCGGAGCGCGCGGTATGGCATGGTGACGATGTGTGTCGGGGGAGGGATGGGGGCGGCGGGCATATTCGAGCGAGACCAGTAGAAAAAGGGGGAAGCCATGGAACACTCTCTGTCTGGATCAAAAATATTTCCGGAT
>CAZNMB010000044.1:0-2609 GCA_964574095.1 uncultured Dehalococcoidia bacterium | reverse complement strand
GGCGACGCCATGGAACAGACGGTGATCAGGAAGGGGGGCTCGTTTCTGTTTGAGGACGTGCCGCCCGGCGAGGTGTTCACGCCGGAGGACTTCGGTGATGTGCACCAGATGATCGCGAGCACGACGGACCGTTTCGTGAAGAACGAGGTGGGGCCGCACGCCGAGGCCCTGGAGCACAAGGACTGGGAGCTTACGCGGAAGCTGATGCTGAAGGCCGGTGAGCTGGGGCTTCTGGGGGCGGACGTGGAGGAGGAGTACGGGGGCTCGCATCTGGATGCCATAGCATCGCTGCTCATCACGCAGCACGGCACCAATGCCGGGTCTTTCGGCCTGACGATGAACGACCACATCGGGATAGGCTCGATGCCTCTGGTGTTCTTCGGGAGCAAGGCGCAGAAGGAGAAGTACCTTCCGGCGCTCGTCAGCGGGGAGAAGATCGGGGCGTACGCGCTCACCGAGCCGGGCGCGGGCACGGACGCGATGTCATTGCAGGCCACGGCGAAGCTGACGCCCGATGGGAAGTTCTACAAGCTGGACGGGCAGAAGCAGTTCGTGACCAACGGCGACATCGCGGACATCATCTTCACCTACGCGAAGGTGGATGGGGACAAGATGACGGCGTTCATTCTGGAGAGGGGATTCGAGGGGATCTCGACGGGGCCGGAGGAGAAGAAGATGGGGATTCGCGGGTCTTCCACGTGCACCATCTTCCTGGATGGGACGCCGGTGCCGGTGGAGAACGTTCTGTATCAGGTGGGACGGGGCCACATCGTGGCGTTCAACATACTGAATCTGGGGCGGTTCAAGCTGGGCGCGGGGTGCATCGGCGTGGCGAAGCTGGCGATAGAATCCGCGGTAGGGTACGCCAAGGAGAGGGTGCAGTTCAACCGGCCGATATGCCAGTTCGGGATGATCAAGCACAAGATAGCGGAGATGGCGACCAAGACCTACATGGCGGAGAGCATGGTGTACCGCAGCGGTGGGCTGATCGACACGATTCTGGGAACGGTGGACCGGGCTGCCGAGGACGCGGGCCAGCAGCACGCGAAGAAGATAGGCGAGTACGCGATCGAGTGCTCGATAAACAAGGTGTACTGCTCGGAGGCGATGGACTACATTGCCGACGAGGCGGTGCAGATATACGGCGGGTACGGGTACATCGAGGACTACCCGGTGGAGCGGATCTACCGGGACACGCGGATATTCCGCATATTCGAAGGGACGAACGAGATCAACAGGCTCCTGATCACGGGAATGCTGCTGAGAAGCGCGTTGAAGAACGACATACCGCTCTTCCCTGAGGCGGACAAGGCGAAGGCCGAACTGCCGGCCATGGAGTCTCTGGCCCCGGCGCCGGATGAGGGTGTGCTGGAGTACGAGAGAAGGCTTGTGGGGAGAGCGAAGAAGATATACCTCGCCATGTGCAGCAGGGCGGCGCAGAAGTATGGGATGAGCCTGGAGGACGAGCAGGAGGTACTGGCGCTGCTGGCGGACGTGGCCCAGGAGATCTTCGCCATGGAGAGCGGGCTGTTGAGGGCGCTGAAGGCCATCGAAGCGGCGGGCGAGGAACAGGCGAAGACCAAGATCAGCATGGTGCGGCTGTATGTGAACGGAGCCATGGCAAAGGTTGGAGACCTGGCGGCGCAACTGGCGGCGGCCATGGAGACCGGGGAGGAGCTGGGCAGTCAACTGGCTGTGCTGGGCAAAGCGTCCCGGTTCTGGCCTCTGAACGCAGTGCTACTGCGGAGAGAGATCGCCGACGAGATCATAGAGGTCGGCAGGTACACCTGCTAGCGGGAAGCTGGCATCGGATTAGACTCTTCCGGGCGGCGGGCGGTCCATCGGCGTCCGGCCCCGAAAGCGGCGATTTCTATTTCTGGGAGGTGTCCATGGAGAAGACGTGGTTGAAGAATTATCCCCCGGGCGTGCCGCACTCTATGAACTACCCCAACGTGCCGCTGCACCAACTGCTGGACAACGCGGCGGAGCGCAGGCCGGATGGCACGGCGGTGGTCTTCCCCGGCGCGCTCGGCGACTCCTACCGGCTCAGCTTCGGGAAACTGAACGAGCAGGCGAACCGCATGGCCAACGCTCTCGCGAGCCTGGGGGTCAAGAAGGGCGACCGGGTGGCGCTGCTGATGCCCAACTGCCCGCAGTTCGTCATCTCCTACTACGCCGTCCTCAAGGCGGGGGGCGTCGTCGTCGCCACCAACCCGCTGTACTCGCCGCGTGAGCTCGAGTTCCAGCTCAAGGACGCCGGAGCCGAGACCATTATCGTCCTGAGCCTGTTCTACAAGACGGTGGCCGGCATCAGAGAGCGGACCTCTCTGAAGAGGGTGATCGTCGCCAATATCAAGGAGTACCTGCCGCCCGTCAGCCGAACGCTGTTCACGCTGCTCAAGGAGAAGAAGGAAGGACATCGGGTTGACATTGCCGGCGCCGCGGACACCTACCTCTTCCAGGACCTTCTGGGCCGCTACGGCCCCACGCCCCCGTCCGTATCGGTGGGCCCCGACGATGTGGCCATGTTCCAGTATACGGGCGGCACCACCGGCACCAGCAAGGGCGCGGTGGCCCTTCACCGCAACGTGATGGCCAACGTCTACCAG
>CAZNMB010000043.1:0-9419 GCA_964574095.1 uncultured Dehalococcoidia bacterium | reverse complement strand
CGGACCTGGACGACGTCAGCGCCACGATCCACATCGACAACAACGCCGTGCTGGCTTCGAGCACACCGGCGCAGACCGCGACGAAGATGCTCGGCAACTCGACCGACCATACCCTGGACGCCGGAGCCTACGCAGAGATAACGTGGCAGGTGCAGTGCACCAACGCCGGCGAGGTCGACATCTACGTGACCGCGCAGTCGGGTGAGCCACTGCTGAGCACGACCTCCAACGTGGTCAACGTCCACCAGGCCTACAACGCGGACGTTGAGATTGAGATCCTGTCGCCCGGCGACGGCGTCGCTATCGCCACCAGCGAAGAGATGGCGGTGACGGTGCGGGTGAACAGCGTCGGCGGCACGGACGCCGAGAACGTATACGCGTACCTCTCGCTGCCGTCTCAGTTCGAGATCCTGGACGGCCCGAGCGGGCCCGGCAGCGATTACTGGGGGATCGGCACGATGCCTACGGGCACGTACCAGATCGCGACCTGGACGCTGCACGCCGTGGAGACCGGATCGAGCCAGTGCGACTGGTCCGACAACTTGACCATAGGCGCGTATGTATACGCGGACGATCCGGAGGTCTACGACTCGGGCAACTACGACTCGAAGAGTGACATCTGGATCTACCCGGCGGCGCACCTCGTGGCGGAGATCGGACAGTTCACCACCACGATCGGAACGTGCGACGAGTTTGTAGTACCGTACACCATCTACAACACCGGCGAGGCTGATGCCTGGGAGGCCAGCGTGACCCTGTCGGCGTTCCCCGCGGACAGCGTGCGGATCGCCGAGGGCCATGGCGGGTACACCCAGTACATCGGCACCATCGCCGGCTGGGGGACTGGCGACTCCTACACGGGTTCGTTCACGCTGCACTGCAAGCTGCCCTGCGAGACCACCATCACCCTGACCCCCGCGGGCAACGACGAGTGCGGTTTCGCGCCGGTCCCGCTGTGGGACGACATGAACCGCGTGTGGGTTGACGATCCCGGCGAGTGGTACAACTACGGCTACCTGCCGGGCAGGGAGATCAACTCCGAGTTCATCGAGCCTGCGAGCGAGACTGTGAAGCAGATCGACAGCGGCGGGCTCGACCTGGCGATCACCAAGACCGTGGATGACGCGTTCCCTGCTGTCGAGCAGACCGTTAACTTCACGGTGACAGTAACCAACAACGGGCCTACCGCTGCCACAGGCGTAATGGTGACCGACAGCCAGCCGTCCGGCCTCAGTTTCCAGACGGCCACGGCTTCGCAGGGCTCCTACGCCAGCGGCGTGTGGAATGTTGGCAGCCTGGTTGTGGGCGCCAGCGCCACGCTGCGCATCCCGGCGGTGGTGAACAGCACCAGTGCGATCACCAACACGGCGACCATCACTGCGGTTCACCAGCCGGATGCCTTCGCCGACAACGACTCGGCATCGGTGACCCTGAACACGGCGCCGGTAACGGGCGCCCAAGTAGCTCTCAAGGCGGGCTGGAACCTGATGTCGCTGCCGCTCGTCCCGAACAACAACGCGATAGCGACGGTTCTGGCTTCGATTGCGTCCCAAGTCAACATCGTGTGGTCCTACGACGCTTCGACCATGACGTGGACCTCATACGACGGCCCGGGCGGGAGCTTCGACGACCTGAGCACGATGGATGACGGCAACGGCTACTGGATCAGCGTGAAGGCCGGGGGCGCCACTCTGTCCGTTAGCGGAGTAGTGGCCAAGGATCCGCCGAACACGCCTCCATCCTACGACGTTGTGGTTGGCTGGAACCTGATAGGCTTCAAGTCCACGACGCCGATGACCGCGGGTGAGTACCTGACTGGCCTGACCGGCATCACCAAGATCTGGGCGTACCAGAACGGTGTCTACAGTCCTGTCGTGAGCGGCACCACGGTAATGCCGGGGCAGGGCTTCTGGCTCGCCGTGACGGCACCAGGTACGATTTACCCGTAGTGTGCATTAAGCGTCTCTGAGGAGAGTGGACTATGAAGATTGGGTTTGTGTCCAGCAGTTGGTACAGGTCACCAGCAGGAGCCTTCGGGCTCCTGCTGGCCCTGATACTTGTGGTGACGCTGGTCGTTCCCGTGCTGGCGGCTGACCCGCCTGCGCAGCCCATGAACCTGTATGGCGCCGTGACCATAGACGGCGCACAGGCACCGGAGGGGACGCAGGTCTACGCCGTCATGGACGGCACGGCGAATGCCATCGGCGCGGTCGATGCGCTGGGCCTCTACGGGAGCAGCGCCCCGTTCCGCGTGCAGGGCACACCCGCTCAGGCGGGGCACGCCGTAACCTTCTACGTCGGCGGCACGCCGGGCACGGGCACCGGCGGCACCCTCGCGACTACCGATCCTGCCAGCGTCACGTACGATCCGGGATCGCCGCTGGAGGTCGCCGTCATGATCGGCGCGGTGCAGCAGTACACGCTGACCGTATCGACCACGTCGTGCGGCACAGTGACGGCGCCGGGTCTGGGCAACCACACCTACGCGGCCGGGACCTCGGTGCCGCTGCTCGCGGTACCCGACCAGGGCTGCTGTTTCACGGAGTGGACGGGCGATACTGTTGACATAGCCAGTACGACGGCTGCGAGCACGACCATCATTATGAATGGCGACTACAGCATCACCGCCAACTTCGTGTCGCAGGTGGTTCTGACCACGGCGAGCGGTGCGGGGGGCTCGGTGACGGACCCCGGGGAGGGCGACAACAGCTACTGTCCCGGCGAGGTGGTGCCCATCGTGGCGACGCCGGGCCAGGGCTATGAGTTCGTGAACTGGACGGGCGATACGGGGACAGTGGCGGAGACTGGCGTTGCCAGCACCACTATCACCATGAATGCCTCGTACTCGGTCATGGCCAACTTCAACTTCGTGGGTTCGGCCCAGTTGACCGTGACCAGCGGCGACGGTGGTTCCGTCACCACGCCGCCCGAGGGCGGAAGTCCCTATACCTATACGCTGCATCAGGTCGTGCCCATCGTGGCCACGCCGGATACGGGGTATGAGTTCGTGGACTGGACGGGCGATACCGTTGACATAGCCAGTACGACCGCGGCCAGCACGACCATCACGATGGATGACGACTACGCCATCCAGGCCAACTTCCAGGAGGTGGCGGGGGCCACCTACACGCTGACTGTGAGCAGTGGTACGGGTGGAACGGTGACGACGCCCGGAGTGGGGACTTTCGGACCGTACGCTGCGGACACGGTGGTAAACCTGAGCGCCACGGCGGCGGCCTGCTACCAGTTCAGCAGTTGGACCGGTAACGTGGCCAACAACTTCTCGGCCACGACCACCGTGACCATGACCCAGAACCAGTCCGTCACCGCCAACTTCAGCTACACGTGTGGTGGTGGTGGCGGCGGCGGATACATACCGCCGAGCCCGACAGCGACGCCGGCAGTGACGCCGACAGCGGCGCCGACGCCGAGCCCAACGCCTGCCGGGACCCCGCCGCCGATTCCGTCCGAAGAGGAGATCGATCTCTCCGGCAACATCGACGGGAGCGGCGTGGTGCACGGAGACGTGACCTTCAGCGGTTTCGGTGATACGATCGGGGTGACCATCGGCGACGGGACGACGGCGCTGACCGAGGGAGGCGAGCCTCTTAGTGGGATAACCATTGAAGAGGTCTGCTTCGGATACCCGGCCCCGCCGGCGGGCGCATACGTGATTGGATGCGCGTACGACTACCAGCCCGATGGGGCGACCTTCGATCCTCCGATCACGATTACCCTGAAGTACGACGACGGCAACCTCCCCCCCGGGGTGGCGGAAGCTGACCTGGTCATGGCCATGTACAAGGCCGGGTCCGGCACGTGGCTGGTGCTTCCTTCGACCGTGGACACGGTGAACAACGTGGTCACGGCTCAGGTGAGCAACTTCTGCTACTTCGCGGTGTACTACGCACCGCCGCAGCCGACCCCGACGGCGACGCCGGTTGTACCGACACCGACAGCGACCCCGACTCCTGCGCCTGCAGTGGGCGGCGGAGCGAACGTGGGCGCCATCGTAGGCGGGATAATCGGAGCCCTGATCGTGATCGCCATCATCGTCTTTGTGATGAGGCGACGCGGAAAGGGAGGGGCGGCACCCGCGGGAGGCCCCCCCAAATAGGGACTGGCTAGAGTGACTTGCAGCGGGCTTCGGAAAGCCTTCCGAAGCCCGCTGTTCTTTTGTCGGCAGCGCGCGGGTGAAGCGGCACGACGAGTCTCCCTCGCAGCCGGGGAGCGAGGGTTGATCGTCGGAAGAACGCGGGTGAAGCGGCACAACGCATCCCTCTCCCTTGACGGGAGAGGGCAGGGTGAGGGTGAGAGGAAGCGGAGAGGGGTAGGGCGGGCAAGCCGGTCGTCTCTACCCGAGAGCGCGCATCTGTCGCCCGCCGAGGAGGTGGACGTGCAGGTGGGGCACTACCTGGCCGCCGTCGGGGCCGCTGTTCACCACCAGGCGATAGCCCGACTCGGAGACGCCGGCCTCCCGGGCGAGGCGGCTCGCCACGGCCACCAGGTGCCCGGCCAGAGGCGCGTCGCCCTCGTCCAGATCGGCCGCGGACTCGATGTGCTTCCGGGGCATGATGAGGAGGTGCACCGGCGCGGCGGGGCGGATGTCGGGGAAGGCGACAACAAGGTCATCCTGATAGACGATCTCGCTCGGGACGTCGCCGTTCGCGATGCGGCAGAAGATGCAGTCTGTCGCCACGGTTCGCCTTCCTACCCTGTTGCCGCACAGGGGCACGGCATGCCTGCCCCTGCCCTGCTGGGAGCGTGTCTGAGAAACCGGTGGAACCGGGTAGCCTGGAGCATCTGCTCCAGGCATGGTCGAAGCGGATGCTCCAACCTACCCATATTCCCGGACAGCCTCTTAGAGCCCTATCTGCTGGGCCACAAGCTCGCGGTGATAGTCGGCGTCGCCGAACATCAGCTCCGAAGTCTTGGCGCGGCGGTAGTAGAGCTGCATGTCATGGTCCTTGATGAAGCCGATGCCGCCGTGGATCTGGTGTCCCTCGGCGCACGTGCGCCTGTAGGCCTCGCTCACCCACGCCTTGGCCATTGCCACTTCCAGGGAGCACGGAAGCCCTTCGCTGAGCTTCCAGGCCGCCTGATAGGTGATGAAGCGGCATCCGTCAACGTCGGTTGCCATGTTGGCGCACTTGTGCTGGATGGCCTGGAAGCTGCCGATCGGCTTGCCGAACTGCACACGCTCCTTGGCGTAGTTGACCGTCATCTCCAGCACCTGCTGGGCGCCGCCCACCATGTTGGCGCACTGGGCCAGGATCGCCCTGGGCAGCATTTCCCTGACCACGGCCCATCCCTTGTCAACCTTCCCTAGCACGTTCTTCTTGGGGACGCGCACCTTCTTGAAGACGACCTCGAACTGCCTGTCCGAGCCGATTGTCTTGAGCGGCGTCAGGGTGATGCCGGGGCTCTTGGCGTCCACGAGCAAGAGCGTGATCCCGTCCTCCGGGTTCGCGCCCTCCTTGGTCCGGGTGACGCAGAGCAGCCAGTCGGCCACGTGCGCGTCGGAGATGAACAGCTTGGTCCCGCTGATGACGAAGTCGCCGCCGTCGGCCACCGCCCTGGTCTCGACCCCGGCCGGGTCCCAGGAAGCGCTGGGCTCGGTGAGGGCCAGGGTAGCTATGAGGTCGCCCCTGGCGATCTTGGGGAGCAGCGCCTTCTTCTGCTCATCGGTCCCCGCCGCGAGGATGGGCAGGCCGCAGTAGACTACTGTGGACAGGTAGGGGCCGGGCACGAGCGCGCGGCCAAGCTCCTCGATCAGCACCGCCAGATCGAGGAAGGCCATCCCTTCGCCGCCGTACTCGGCGGGGAAGACCAGCCCCATCCAGCCGAGTTCGGCCATCTTCTTCCACAGCTCCGGGGAGTAGCCCTTTTCGTCGTCCTCCATCTCCCTGACCAGGGACTTGGGACACTCGTTCACCAGAAAATCGCGGGCCATCTTCCGTAGCATTTCCTGCTCTTCGCTGAGCGAGAAGTCCATTGTCTCTTACCCCCTGTTGATCGTTGTCGTGATGGAGGCTACATTCTGGGCAGCCCCAGCCCCATCGTCGCGATGATAAGTCTCTGAATCTCCGATGTTCCGGCCGCTATCGTGATGCTCAGGTTCCACATGTAGTCCCGGGCCACGAGGCCGCCGAGCTTTGCCGCCCGGGACCCGGGCACGAGCTGCGCGTGCGGACCCAGTATCTGCATCCCGGTGCTGGAGAGCCTCTGCATGAGCTCGCTGCCGTACAGCTTGACCATGGCTCCCACCGATGTGACATCCTGCCCGGTTGCCTGGACCCAGGCCGTCCGGTACGCGAGCATGCGGCAGACCTGGATCTCGATCGCCATCTGGGCCAGCTTGTGGCGTATGACCGGGTTTTGAGACAGAGGAACGCCATTGAGCTTCGTCTCCTTCGCGTGCGCCACCAGCTCCTCCAGAATCCGCTGCGTCAGCGAGGCCGAGCCGAGACCGGACCGCTCGATGTTGACCAGGGCCATGGCCCCGAGCCAGCCCCGGCCTCTCTCGCCGACCATGTTCTCCTTGGGCACGCGCACGTCGTCGAAGAAGGTCTCGCAGAGATGGGCCGCGCCCTCCAGGCTCTCCAGCCGGTTCACCGTTATGCCGGGCGTCTTCATGTCGATAAGGAACATGCTGAGCCTGCGCGAGCGTTTCTCCGCGTTGGGGTCGGTCATAAGCGGCGCGAAGCACCACTGGGACCGGTGGGCCCCGGAGGTCCAGATCTTCTGCCCGTTGACCACGAAACAGTCGTCCTTCTCCTCGGCGCGCACCTGCACGGCCCCGAGGTCGGAGCCGGCGCCCGTCTCGCTGAACCCCTGACACCAGTAGACCTTGCCGCTGGCTATCCCCGGCAGGTGCCTCTTCTTCTGCTCCTCATTGCCGAAGTGCATCAGCAGGGCGCTGATCATCTTCCAGCGGTACCAGTAGTCCATCGCCGGCGCTTTGTAGAAGGCCATCGCCTCGCCGAGGAGGGCGTCTTCCATAAGGGGACGCTCCTTGCCGCCGTACGCCTTGGGCCAGGTGTGCGAGAGCCACCCCTTCTCCGCCAGAGCGTCCAGGAACCGCCGGGACACCTCCCACCATTCGTCGGTCTCGTCTTCGGGCGCCCCTCCACGCAGCCAGTCCGCGGGAAGCTGCCTGGCCATGAAGTCATTCGCTTCCCGGAGGAACCGCTCCTGCTCCTCAGTCAGTCGGAACTCCATGCATCTCTTCCTTTCAGGGCACGAATTCAGCGCCTGTCGCTGCCACGGCCGGGCAATGGCACGTGTCTCGGAGCCGGGCCTACGTGAAATCCACCGCCAGGCAGGTCACGGTCCGCTCAATGCCGGGCACCGGGTGGATCTCATTCGTCACGAGATTGCCGACCGCGGTCAGGTCCACGCCCTCCACGACCGCGATAACGTCGTACGGGCCGGTGACTCCGTTGACCTCTTTGATGCCGTCCACCTTGCTCAGGGCAAGAGCCACGTCCTTGGTCTTGCCCACTGCGGTCTCGATCAACACATACGCTCTGGAGCTCATGGTGTTGACCCCCCTTTCCACCCTCTCGCTAATGTCGGTATCGAGGCGAACCCAAGGGAACGGTACGTTCCCCGTGTTCGCAGTGGAGTGCACCTTTCAAGGGACAAGCCGCCATCCATTATACCGTGCTCCTGCGCTGTTGAAAAGCTCAGCTTCCGCCTGCCCGGCGAGCCGGCAGCACGCGCCGGAGCCTGGGGTTGGGGGTGATGCCGGGGATCCGGCCCCTCTTCGCTATGGGCCTGCCCTCTATTTCGTGGAGGTCGGCGGTGAAGTCGATGGGCCTGGCTCCACTGATGTGGCTGCCGACCCCGAACCCGTCCACCGGCGCTCCGTTCTCGATGAGATGCCGGATGCGGTCCGGGTCGAGGCCGCCGCTGACGAGTATCTGCACCTCGCTGAAACCCGCGAGGTCAAGCCTGGCCCTGACCTCCGTGACCAGGTCCGCCGTCACGCGGCCGCGCTCGGATGGCGTGTCGAGCCTCACCCCCGACAGCCTGCCCTCCATCGCCTCGGCCACGATCAGGCTCTCCTCCGCCTCGTCACGGAACGTGTCAACAAGCGAAACCCTCGGGACATCGGCCGGCATGTGCCGGTCGAAGGCCAGGGTGGCCCGGGCCGTGTCGCCCATGATCAGAATCAGGGCGTGGGGCATCGTCCCCGCCGGGGTGACTCCCGCCAGCCGCGCCCCGGCCACCGAGGAGCATGACTGGCAGCCGCCTGCGACCGCCGAGTAGTCCATGACCCCGGCCACCGCCGGATGGACGTGCCGGGCCCCGAAGCTGACCACCGGGATGCCGCCCGCGGCTTCGCAACACTCCCGGGCAGCCGTCGCCCAGCCGCTGCAGTGGGCGAGGATGCCGATGATCGCGGTCTCGTAGATGCCGAACGACTGGTACGGGGCCCTGATCCGCAGAACGACCTCCTTGCGCTGCATCGAATCGCCCTCGGAGAGCGCCCAGACCTCGCTGCCCTGAGGCAGCGCCTTCTCCAGCAGGGCCATGACCTCCCTCATGCCGCAGAGCAGCCCGGCCCTGCTCGGGAAGACCTCCATGGCGCAGGTGGGGTTGAGACCCTCCTCGTGGAGGATGTCCCTGGCGCGCAGGAAGTAGACGTCGGACGTGTCGCCGGAGAGAACCGAGGGGTGGACGTCGAACTCAGGACGGTCCATGCTCAATCCACGCTCGTGAGCCTGGCTCCCAGCACCCTGTCTATGTGGCCGAGGGCGAAGCGGTGTCCGTCGTCGTTGAAGGTGGCGACGCAGTCAGCGGGCACCTCGACTTCGCAGTCGCGGTTTCGGGCGTCGCAGACGGTGTGCATCACGCAGATGTCGGTACACACGCCGCAGACGATCAGCTTGTCCGGCTTCAGACCGGCCAGCCTCTTCGCCAGCGTGGTATTGTAGAAGCAGCTGAAGCGGTTCTTCGGTATCACCTCCCCCGGGAAGCCCCGGAGTTCGGGGATGATCTCGGCCTCCTCGGTTCCGGTGACACAGTGCGGGGGAAACATCCTGAACTCCAGGTCGTCGGGGTCGTGGCTGTCGCAGAGGAAGAGGACCGTCGAGCCCTTCGCCAGCTCGCGCTCAAGCAGTGTGTGGATCTTGGGGATGATCCGGCGCGCCTTCTCGCCGCAGTACAGCGGACGGCCCTCTTCCATGAAGCCCCGCAGCAGGTCGATAACGATAACGGCGTTGGCCACACTCGCCTCCCGCGACTGGAGCAGGGGCATTATAACACCCGCCCTCGATGACCGGCAACCGATCCGCATCGGGGTCGCTTGTGAGGCTCTTAGGGCAAGGCCAGTTCGAGGTCTTCCCCGTTTTCGCACCCCCCCTGACTGTCGGCAGCATATCTGCCAAATCAATGGGATGCAGCCCGCCTTC
>CAZNMB010000042.1:0-9462 GCA_964574095.1 uncultured Dehalococcoidia bacterium | reverse complement strand
CCGCCCTGACCAGCTCGCTCAGGCACTCGGGATCGAGGACGAGGTCGTTGTTCATCATCACGACGTACTCGGGCGATGAGGTCTTCAGCACATGCCTTATCCCCGCGTTGAACCCCTCGCTCACGCCGCGGTTCCTCTCGTTCTCGATGACCTGCATGAAGTCGCCGAACCTCTCCTTCAGGGCCCGGACGTCGTCCCCATCGGAGGCATTGTCCACGACCACAACCTCGGGGTGGGGACAGGTCGTCTTCCGCAGTGATTCCAGGCACTCGGCGGTATCCTCAGCCCCGTTCCAGTTCAGGACTATCACGGACACCTTCGGCTGGCTCATGTGTGCTCCATTCGGTCTCGCCCGGCGACGCCGTACGCGTCCGCGCAGTATTATATACCATGCGAGAGCAACGCCGTCGGGGCGGGCGCGGGGCTGCCACAGCCAGCCTCCGGTTGCCACCCGCCGTTTGCGGGTGTTAGAATCGAGACGCCACAGCGGCGAACCGGTCACGATCAGCATGAGCGCGAGGACGGAAGGCGGCAGCGAAGACCGAAGATGACTGGACTCGGCAGCAGGACACTCCTATCGGCCAGAATCCTGCCGGCGCTCGCTCTGGCCTGCGTGACGGGATTCGCCTTCTTCCTGCGTACCTTCTACTCCTACGACAAGGTGTTCCTCGGCGACTGGGTCCGGTTCAAAGGATACGACTCCTGGTATCACGTTCGTCTGATCGAGAGCTTCGTCCACAACTTCCCGCGGATCATCACCTTCGACCCGTACACCTACTACCCCCACGGGCAGGACGTGTTCTTCGCCCCGTTCTATGACGTCATGGTGGGCTCCATCGCCTGGGTCCTGGGCGCGGGCTCGCCGTCGCAGGGAATGACGGAGACCCTGACGGCATACTCCCCGGCGGTCCTCGGGGCGCTGGTCACGATACCCGTGTTCTTCCTCGGCAAGACGCTGTTCAACAAGACAATCGGCCTCATCGCAGCGGCTATTGTGATCCTGCTCCCCGGACAGATCCTGCTGCGTTCAACCCTGGGGTTCGCCGATCACCACGCGGCCGAGGTCCTGTTCAGCTCCGCGGCCCTGGTGTTCTTCGCTCTCGCGGTGAAGAACGCGAGAGAGCGGGAGATAGACTTCAGCAGCGTGAGAGCCAGGGACTGGGCGAAGCTGAGACGGCCCCTCATCTACTCCGTTCTCGCCGGGGTGGCTCTCGCGGCCTATCTTCTCTCGTGGGTCGGCGGCGCGCTGGTGGTGTTCATCATCTTCGTGTTCGCCTTCGCCCAATACACCAGCGATCATGTTCGGGGCCGGTCCACGGACTACCTGTGCATAATCGGAGTGCCCTGCTTTGCGGTGGCGCTCCTGCTCCTCATGCCGTTCCTGGCGCAGCTTGACTACGGCCAAATGCAGTCTCTCACCCTCATCGTCGCCATCGCGGCGTTCCTCGGGTTGAGCATCCTCTCCGCCGCGATGAGGCGGCGGAACATCCACCCGGCCTTCTACCCTCTGGCAGTGCTGGTGGTCGCCGGTGCCGGCCTCGGCGTTTTCTACCTGATAGCCCCGGAGAAGCTGAGCCTGATCCTGGGCGAGCTGCGCTGGCTGAATCCCCGGGCGGAGCAGTTGACCATCGGCGAGATGCGGCCCCTGACGCTGTCGATGGCCTGGGAAGAGTTCACCACCAGCTTCTATCTTTCGCTGGTATCTCTCGTAGTTGTCGCCTACCTCGCCATCCGGGAGGGGTCCGCGGACAAGATGCTGCTCCTGGTCTGGAGCGCCGTGATGCTGGTGGCGATGCTGAGCGAGAACCGTTTCGCCTACTACTTCGCGGTCAACGTCTCTCTTCTCACCGCCTTCCTCGTCTGGAAGACAGCGGCGCTCGTCGCCGTCCGGGTGCTGCCCCGCCGTGCCGCTGCGACGGCCAGCGCCCCGGAGAGACTCAAGACGGGAAAGCGCAAGGCGAAGGCCGGCAAGAAGTCGAAGCGCAAGGAGGCGAGAAGGGAGAGGGCGGCGCCAGGAACGGCGATCGCGGGATACCCGCTCATCAGGATCGCGTACGGCGTGGTCGTCGCGGTCGTTGTGTTCTTCCTGGTGTTCTTCCCCAACATAGGCATGGCCATCGACGTCGCGGGAGCGAACACAACGCAGATCAGGGCGTGGCGCGAGCCGCTTCTCTGGATGAAGGACAACACGCCGGACCCCTTCGGCGATCCCGACTTCTTCAACCAGGTCTTCGACGAGCCTCAGGGGGGACAGGACTACGTCTATCCGGACACCGCATACGGCGTCATGGCGTGGTGGGACTACGGCCACTGGATCACCCAGATCGCCCACCGGATACCCAACGCGAACCCGCACCAGCGCGGGGCGAACGACGCGGCCTGGTACTTCACGTCGCAGGACGAAGCATCGGGTAATGAGATACTGAACGAGCTCGGCTCGAGGTACGTCGCGCTCGACCTGTGGATGGCGCTGCACGAGATCGATGCCGCGAACGGGGTCTACGGCAACTTCCACGGCGTGGTCGCGTGGGCCGGGGACGATGAGGACAAGTACTTCGGGGTCTACTACCAGAAGACCGAAGCGGGGTCGCTCCAGCCTACAATCCTCTACTATCCCGAATACTACCGCTGCATGTCCACCCGGCTCTACGTCTTCGACGGCAAGCAGGTGACACCCGACAACTCGACCTACGTGATTTCGTACGAGGAAAAGGTGGCTCGCGGAGGCAAGCCCTACAAGGAGATTGCCTCCGTCCGCAGGTTCGCCACGTACCAGGAGGGGGAGTCGTATCTGGAACAGCAGACGGGCCCCAACTACAGGTTGGTGGGCTACTCGGAACTGCGAAGCTCGGTGCCCCTGGAGAAGCTGGAGCACTACACGCTGGTCCACGAGTCCACGCCGCCGGAGGCGCAGCCGGGAGAGACAGCACTCCCCGAGGTGAAGATATTCGAGTACACCCCGTGAGCTTGCCCCCTTCGTTGTCTCACGGCGCAGTGACGGGCGTGGGCTCAGCCGAACGCCCGGCCTGTCGTACGGCGTTCTCCGGACACGGGCCCCTGGGAAGCGCCGTCGGCTCCGGAGCTCGCCGGACGCGCTAGTCCCCGCGGCAGAGTGCGACGTTGAACATCAGCCGACTGAAGCGCCACGCCGGAGACCCCCTCTATCGCAACTCCATCTTCCTGATGGCCACCACGGTGGTGACCACCGGCCTCGGCTTCTTCTTCTGGATGGTCGTCGCCAGGTACTACACCGAGTACGAGGTTGGCGTAGCCGCCGCCATCGTGGCGGCCGTCAATCTGCTCGCGCTGCTCAGCGGGCTGGGCTTCGACGCCGCCCTCGTTCGCTTTCTGCCCAAGGCCGAAGACCCTGTGCGCATGATAAACACGTGCTTCACGGTGACCGGGATAGTGGCGCTGGCGTTGTCCGGCGTATTCCTCGCGGGCATAGACTTCTTCTCTCCCAAGACAAGCTTCGTGAGGGACGACCCGTGGTTCGTCCTGGCCTTCGTCGTCTTCGCCTTCTGCTGGCCGATCTCGGGGCTCCTCGACCGCGTCTTCATCGCCACGCGCAGAGCGGAGTTCGGCCTGATCAAGAACACGATCTTCTCGCTGCTCAAGATCCCTCTACCGATCCTGCTGGGGCTCTTCTTCCACGCCTTCGGAATAGTCGGCTCCTGGGGCCTCGCGATCGCCATCGCCTTCACCGTGGCGGTGCTGCTCTTCCTTCCCCGCGTGCAGGCAGGCTACAGGCCCGTGCCGACCATCGACCTGGGCATCATCAGGCGAATCCGGGGATACGCGGCGGGCAACTATGCCGTCGCCATATTCGGGGCAGCTCCCGCGCTTCTGCTGCCGATCATAATCGTCAACCTGGTGAGCGCCGAGGAGAATGCCTACTTCTACATGGCGTGGACCATGGCCGGCCTGCTGCACGCGATACCACTCGCGGTGTCCTTCTCTCTGTTCGCCGAGGCCTCGCACTTCGAGGACCAACTGGCCGCGAACGCCCGCAGGGCTCTCAGATTCAGCGTGCTCCTGCTCGTGCCGGCCGTCGCCTTGATGGCGCTGCTGGGGAAATGGCTCCTGCTGGTCTTCGGTGAGAGCTACTCGTCCAACGCCCTGACGCTGCTGTGGATTCTGGCCGCCTCAAGCCTGCCTGCGGCGATCAACGACATCTACTTCAGCGTCCTTCGCGTTCGCGGCAGAATCAGGGAGCTGTTCGCGATCCGCGTCTTGATCGCGGTCTCGGTGCTTGTCACCAGCGCCGTCGCCAGCGCGCTGGCGACGCCCCAGACGGCTATGGTAATCATCGGCTGCTCCTGGCTGGGCGCCAACGTTCTCGCGGCGGCTTACGTCATAGTGATCGTCAGGCTGCGCTCACGCATGACCAGGGTCCGGCGGGCCGGGGGGCAGGGCTGACCCGGCGCGGCGCAGGGGCGTCAGCCGCCCATCCGCACCTGTCATCCGGGCGCGGGCTTCCAGCCTCCGGGATGCCGCAACCTCGCGAGAGTCCTCCTGCACAACGATCCGACGTCACGCCGGAGCAGGACGCTGCTTCGAATCAGCGCATACCTCACCGGGGTCGAGTGCGTCACCTTGAGGTACGGGCTCAGGGGGTGCGGCGAGACCGATCTGGCCTCGCGTTCGTCCACGTGGTGAGACAGGGCCACGAAGAAGCCCTTCTTGATGCGCCTTCGCAGCGAGATCAGGTCGAACTCGAGCATGTTGTCCTCGGTCAGCACGGTCCCGTTCGTGAACTCAAGACACCTGAACTCCAGATGCTTCAGCACTTCCGCCCGGAGCATGCAGCAGCCGCCTCCGGACAGCGCGAGGCCGAAGTCCCGTAGCGGCGCGCCCGAGTAGACCGCGTCATACCCCTCGATCTCCCGCTCCATCACCTGTACGATGTCGGGATCGTACGTCATATCGGCATCGACGCAGAGCAGATACCGGGCGTCCGTCTCGGCAAGCACGTGCCGGCGTATCGCGTCCCTGCCGCAGGAGACGTTCCATATCCTGCTGCGCGCGTGGCCCGGCCTGACCGTCTCGTACCGCAGCACGCTCCCCTTGATCCCGAGGCCGGCCAGCGACGCATCGAGCTCGTCCGCGAAGTCATGCTCCACCGTGGCCAGCACGAGCCGTGAGGACGGACGCCTGTCCTGGATGGCCTTCTGGTTCGCCAGGAACTTGTCCAGAACATGCGCGCCGGCGCGATAGACGGGGGCCCCCACGACGATTCTGACGTCGCTGTCCGTCTGCCTCAACTCCCCACCCTCTCCCGGATCGCCCTCTCGTAGACCGCAATGACATCCTCCACCCACCGACCCGTGGAGAACCCGGCCTCCACCAGGCCCCGGTTCTTGTCCGCCGCCAGCCTCACGCCCTGATCGTCGAGCGACAGCAGCCTCGCCACGGCATCGGCCAGCCCCTCGGCATCGCCCGGCGGCACCATGATCCCGCCGGTGCCGTCGAGCCCCAACTCAGGGACGAGGCCCGTCGAGGTCGCCACTACCGGCTTGCCGCAGGCCATCGCCTCCAGCACCACCAGGCCGAACGACTCGTGCAGCGATGGCGACACCAGGAGATCACACGCCGAGTACAGCTCGACAAGCTCCGTCTCCGTGAGGGCATCGACAAACAACAGACGGTCATAGAAGCCGCCCTCCTTCGCGCGCCGGGCCACATGCTCTTTCATGGAGCCGCCTGCCGGAGAGCTGTCCGTATCGCGCCCCACGAGCACGAAAACGGCCGAGGGCACCCGATACAGGATGTGGCGAACGGCCTCGCAGAGCACGTGGACCCCCTTCCTCGCCTCCAGCCTGCCCACGAAGAGAGCCATCCGGGCATCCTGCGCTATCCCGAGCCTCGCTCTTGTTTCGGACTCGACGCAGACGAACTTGTCGGTGTCCACCGCGTGCCGCACCAGGTCAACCTTCCCGGCGCTGACGCCGAGCCTCGCGATCAGCGGAGCGCGCAGCCCTTCCGTGGTCACCACGATTCGGTCCGCCCTCCGGGCGGCGGAGTCCTCCAGCAGAGACAGTACCTTGAGAGCCAGCCATTCCGATCTGCCCGAGTAGGTCCCGGTGCTCACGATGTCCGCCGCCGACGTCGCCACCCTCACGACCAGCGGCGTCCGCCTTCTCAGGCTGTACAGGAACCCCTCTGCTCCCCAGTAGGCGGCCTCCACGACGTCCACGTCATACTGCCTGACGATTCCGAGCAGCCTGCGCCAGGCGTGAAGGCTGTAGTCCACCCGGGCCGGCGCGCTGTAGCGCCTGGGGTTGCTACCCACCCGGTGGACGAAGACGCCTCCGTCGATCGCGTCGCCCGGACCGGCCACCGCCTGGCAGACGACGTGGACCTCGTGTCCCCTCGCCGCGAGCGCACGGGCCAGGCTGTGGTACATCGTGGCGATCCCGCCCCACGCGGTATCAGGGGGATACTCCCTGGTAAGAAACGCAACCCTCACGATCACAACCTAGTCGCTGTAGATTTGGAACGTCGGACTGTCGTACACCTTCTTGTAGCCCGAGCTTTCGATGAGGTCGAGCTCTCGATTGTAGCGATTGTCGTCGAAGGACAGATCGAACCGCATCGCGCTGTAGTAGTAGGCGGTGCTGCGGAAGGCGACCAGGTCCGGCGCGTTCTCAGCCAGATCGTAGCCGCCTTTCTCGTTCATCTCGACAAACACCGCGCCCTCCAGCAGCGACTGGTCGTACAGGGCCAACTGGGACACGCTGGTGGTGGCGACCCTCTTCCCGTTGAGCGCCCCGCGCTCGGCCAGGAACCGCAGCCCCGCCTCCTCGGACTTCGGGAAGCTGCTGTACGCGTCTATGCTGTACGCCACCACCGGGAACGTGAGCGCGAGGAACAGCGCCCCCACCGCCACGGAGGCGCGCCCCGGCCGTCGATCGATCCACCCCGTCCGCACCGCGATCGAGGCAACCACACAGGAGATGGCGATGACCAGGTAGGTCAGCCCCGTCTCGATCAGCACGTGGCTCCTTCCGGCGAGGAGGAACGTCAGTACAAGGAGAGGCGGGATGCTGACGACGAGCATCGCTTCGCTCCGTCCCAGCCCGCAGAGCCCGCGCGCCGGGAACCCTGCGCCCGTCCTCCTGATGAAGGACCTCGCCGCCATGAGCGCGACCGCCAGCAGCCCGACGGCGCCGTACAGGAAGTAGATTGCCTTGTTGAGAGCGAAGATGCCGCCGTAGATGAACTTCGTGCCCGTCACGTAACCGGTGCCGGCCCCGATCTGCCCGGGGCTTATGTTCTGGTAGACCTCTTCGGCATTCTTCCAATAGGACCCGGGATGAAAGGCATACCAGAAGAACCATCCGGCGAGAGCGAGCGCTGTCAGCCCCGCCAGGGCAACCTCGGCCTGGCCGATCCTGCGCAGTCGAACGACGCTCACCACGAGCGCGGCGGCGAGGAATATCGACAGCAGCAGCGGCATCGTCGGATGAGCGACGATCAACAGGACCGTCAGCACGACCGCCACCGGCAGCACCCTCGCGGCACCTTTCCCCACGACGAGCAGCAGGAGCGCGGTCAGCATCAGCAGCGCGCCCAGGGCGTGGGGCGAGGCGTGGAGCTGCAGGTAGTGCAGCCCGGGAATCGCGACCAGCATGGACAGGAGCGCCACCCTGCCATCGAACAGCCGTGCCGCCAGCGCGTAGCAGAGCATGATGAACACGATCATGCTGGCGGCCGGAAAGGCGGCCATGTAGGTCAGCGGCCCGACCGAGGTCAGCTCCATGAAACCGTAGTGGTATACGAACGACGCCGGATAGTCCCAGGCGTAGTTGGCGAACATGACCGGCTCGCCGTCCAGAACCTCGGGTGTCCACGGGGCCACGCCGACGTGCCAGGGCGCATCCGGCAGCCTCACGAATCCGGCGATCAGGTACGGAGTGAGCCACAGGACCGCGGCGAGCACCGTCAGCAGGACGAGATGGACAGCGCGGCTCCTGACCCGCCACGCGAAGCAGCCGACGCATGCAAGGGCGGCCAGCACCAGGGCGGCGTAGTACAGAGGCGACAGCGAGTGCACTTCCGCGAGCGGGTCGGTGAGCCGGGTGCCCTGGAAATCGGTGTACGCGGAGAGGAGGGAGAGCAGCCACAAGATCGTAGCGAGGGCGGCCAGGATCAGGACGAGCAGCAGCTTTGACCGGCCCTCAGACCCGCTCTCCATGCGTAACCTTTCGCTCGACGGCCACCGGAACACGGGGCTCCACGTCAGGAACGCGGCTACCCGTGCATCTGGTTGGCCGGAGCACGCTCATGATCGCCTGAACGCGAGGAAAGAAGCTGGCTGTTGTCCAGCAGCGCCGCCTGGCCGGACAGCGCGCCCACTCTCCGCAGAACGGCCTCCAACCGCTGCCAGTCGCCGTTGGCGTCGATCTCCCAGGAGTGCCCCCACAGGTGCCAGATACCCCCGTTGGCGAGAACGAAGTCGAGGGTCTCGTTCGCGATCCGGTCCCACCCCCGGAAGAACAGGCCGTTTCTCGACAGGAACAGGAGCAGCCCCGCGTCCCGCGCGACCAGCGAGTGCTTGAGATAGGAAGCGGGCGCCCAGTCTGCGGCGCAGACCATGCTTCCCATCCGGAATGCGTCGTCCAGCCTCCGCGTCAGTGACCGCATGGTCCTGGCGCCGGCGAAACCCGCCTCCCTGACCATCCTGGCCACCCCGGCGTCGTAGCCTCCGTACGGATAGCAGAACGAGGTCAGGGCCCTGCCGATAATGTCCTCGATCCTGCTCTTGCCCTCGCTGATCTCTTTCCGCGCCTCCCCGGCGGGGACACTGCGCAGGTTCACGTGGTGACAGGTGTGTCCCCCCACGTCGAAGCTGCGGCCGATCTCCCGCATGTCGTCGGGGCCCATGCATCCCCGTTTTGCCCGTTCCGCGGGGAAGTAGAAGGTGGCGGGGATGCCGTACCGGGCCAGCAGGTCTGCCAGCTTCCGGTCCAGCGGGTGACCGTCGTCCCAGCTCGTAGTGATTATCGCTTCCGCCATCCCGCCACGCGCTCGGTGCAGTAGCCGTATGCATACCCCAGGCCCACGCTGGTCAGGGACGCGAGGAGAAGCAGGAGCTTCTTCAGCTCCGACAGCCTGTAGCTTCTGAGCAGCCTCGCCGGCACGGCCTTCAGCAGCAGCGTCCTGAGATAGGCCCTCTCCGTGGCGATGGGGTCGCCGGAGACGTCGTGCCTCTTGAGCCAGGCCTTGGAGTATCCCTGGTAGTAGGACCTCCTGAGGAGCGTCCGCACCCGCACCTTCGACTCGGGGATCTTGTGATAGACGACGGCGTCGGGGTTGTAGACCATCGCCCTGCCCAGCGCCTTCTTCATCCTCAGCGCGAACTCGGGCTCCTCCGCCTGCACGTAAGAGGTCCCTCTTCGGGAGAAGCCGAGGTTCTGGTTGAACCCGCCCACCTTCTCGAAGACCTCGCGCCTGAAGCTC
>CAZNMB010000041.1:8179-9510 GCA_964574095.1 uncultured Dehalococcoidia bacterium | reverse complement strand
TCGTGGTCTCCACGGAGAAGGCCGGCCACGCCGACGAGAACAAGACCTCGCTCGTGTTCGCCACCAAGAACGCCCCCGGCGCTCTGTACGACTGCCTCGGCGCCTTCGCGACGCGGGGCATAAACCTGACCAAGCTGGAGTCGAGGCCGAGCAGGGACAAGCCGTGGGAATACGTCTTCTACGTGGACTTCGAGGGACACGCCGAGGATGATGTCTGCCGTCAGGCCCTGGAGGGCCTTCGCGAGACGACCAGCCTGCTCAAGATCCTCGGCTCATACCCCAAGCGGGTCGTGTAGTCTGCTCGTGGGGGAGGCCGGAGCATCCGCTCCGGCGGAGGGGCTTGGCCCGGTAGTCGGGGCTGCGCTCACTCGCCTCCGTGCCGCGCCCTGTCGAGCTTCTGCTTCAGCTCTTCGCTCTTCTGAGTCGCGGCCTCTTTCCCTTCCTCCCAGGCTGACCTGCCGAGGGAGACGATCTCGTCCGCCCTGGCCCGCAGTTGCTCGCGGGTCTGCTCTCCCGGCTGTGGTGCAAACAACAGGCCGAGAACCGCGCCGATTATGCCGCCCAGAAGCAAGCCGGTGAGGAAGCTTGAGCCTTCATTTTCGCTTGCCATCGCGTTTCTCCTTCCCGTGCGCGCCCTTGGACAGAGTCGCCACCGCTTTCCGCACCCCCGCAGCGAAAATCGCCCCCTTCGTCAGTGGCTTGACGACCTGCCCCGTGACGATGGAGGACACGCTCCTGAGGTCGGTGAAGAACTCCCGCGCCGCGTCCATCGTGGGAGACACCTTGCGGAAGAGGACGATCATCAGTATGGAGAACATGAGGGCGGCTGCGGCCACCATCAGGCCCGAAATGATGATCACGACATCCCGAGCTTGCTCAAGCATCCGATCATACCTCCCCCACGAGTTTGTCTCCGCCACTAATATACTACGGGAGTCAAGGTACGGCAACCTGCGGGCCGGGCACGGTACCGCGCTCGCCGCGGCGTCGGGGAGCGGCGCGAGCTCAGGTTCAGGCCTGGCTCTCTATGTACTCGACGGCCCGCTGGATCTGCGGATCGATCCCCGACAGGACGTCCGCTTCCGTGATCTCGACGATCTCGTCCGGCGTGATGCCGTGTCCTTCGATCTCCTGCCGGTTGGGGGTGTACCAGCGCCCGCTGGTGATGTAGATCGCCGACCCGTCGCCCAACTGGCGGAAGTGGTTGACGGCTCCCTTGCCGAACGTGGTCGTGCCGATGATCGGCCCCCGGCCGTGGTCCTGGATCGCTCCCGCCACCACCTCGCTGGCGCTGGCGCTGCCGCCGTTGACCAGCACCGCAAGCGGCAGGT